>NZ_RCOA01000108.1:0-183096 GCF_004307585.1 Pseudomonas sp. Sample_20
GGACGCTCTGCGTCCAGTGACGCGGAGCGTCACGGGCTGCATTCCCACGCGGAGCGTGGGAACGATCAACAGATCAGCGTTTCACCGTGAGATCAACCTGAGTCATCCGGCTACGCACGGTAAACACGCCATCCCCGGAAAGAATCGCACTGCGCGCAAACAGGCGCCCGCTCTCCCAGTTCGAAAGACCCAGCTCAGGCTTGTTCAACGCGTACTGACCATCGACCCATCGGGTGATGCCGTTGCCTACGAACGGCGCATTCACTGCGTTGTAGAAACGTTCCTGAACCGCCGCCGCCTCGCTGATCAACGACACGGTGAATTGCGGGCTGTAACGGTTGAAGAGCACAATCGCCTGATCCAGATCGTCGACAATCATCAGGCTGACTTCCGGGGTTTCTTCCCATTCCCACTCGCGGCCCAGCTCCGACTCGGGCAAAGACTCGGCCAGCGCTTCGGTCTGGTAACCCTCGGCGCGATAAACCTCGACTGTTGCGTTCTGCCATTCGCTTGGCAGGCAACTTTCACTGCCCGCGACGATGTGCAATTTGCAGCCTTGGCCGCGCGCAGTACCGGCGTCTTTCAAAGCTTCAAGGAACAGCGGCACCAGCTCATCGGCACGTTCGCGCTGAATCAGGCAGACGTTCAGGGTATTGCAGACCTTGCGGTCCAGCGAGTTGCGCACCACTGCCGCGAAGCGAGTGGCGTCGGCGTCACGGTCGGCGATCAGCCACGCGCCGCCGGTGCCGTGCAGGCTGACGGCAGTGCCGGCCTGCTGGGCGATGCTGCCCAACTGACTGACCGCACGGCCCGAGCCGCGCGCCACCGCCAGCGACAGACGCCGATCGGCAAACATCGCCCAGCCGGCAGCATGATTGACACTTTCGACCAACGACACCGCTCCAACCGGCAAGCCGGCTTCGGCCAGTGCCGGGTTCAAGGCGTGAGTGACGATGGTTTGCGCAGTGCCCAACGCATCGCTGCCGATGCGCAGCACAGCCGTATTACCAGTGCGCAACACCCCGGCGGCGTCGGCAAATACGTTGGGCCGGCCTTCGAAGACAAACGCGACGATGCCCAGCGGCGAGACCACTTGCTCAACCTTCCAGCCATCGTGCTCGACACTGCTGATCACTTTGCCCCGGGTCGGTGGCGCATCACGCCAGGCGCGCAGCCCGGCGATCATGTCGCGGCGCATGCGTTCATCAGCGAGCAAGCGTGTGGTCGAGCGGCCGCGCGCCTTGGCCCGTTCGATGTCGGCGCGGTTGGCGGCTTCGATCTGCGTCCAGCATTCAGGACTTTCCAGGCGCTGAGCGAATAGATCGAAGAACCGGCTGATGGCTTCATCGGACACCGCCGACAACGCGGTGAATGCCGCAGCCGCACGCTCGATTGCCACCGAGGCGGCCTGTTGATCGGCCACGGGGATCAGCAACAACTCGCCACTGACCTGCTCGACCAGCAAATGGTCACCGGGCTGAAACCGCGCGGCCAGTTCGGGGCTGACCACAGTGACGCGGTTACCGGCGAAAGGGATCGGCGTGCCAGCGACTAGACGTTCGAGCGCAAGAGACATGAAGCGGATTCACCATGCAGAGGGCGGCCGGAAAATGTATAGAACACGATCCTGCAAAGCAACACTGCACCCGGTGGGAGCGAGCCTGCTCGAAAGCGTCCGACCAGACGACATCGATGCTGAAGGTGCCGACCTCTTCGCGAGCAGGCTCGCTCCCACACTGGAAATCGTGGTGTGTCTTCAGAAGACGGACCAGCCAATCCGCGAGCTCAGCAGTTCCAGCGCCGCCATCCCCGCCAGCGAGTTACCGGCGGCATTTAGCTCGGGCGACCACACGCACACGCTGAACTGCCCCGGCACCACCGCAACGATGCCGCCGCCGACCCCGCTCTTGCCCGGCAGGCCGACGCGATAAGCGAAGTTGCCCGCCTCGTCATACAGACCGCTGGTGGCCATGATCGAGTTGACCTGTTGGGTCTGGCGGCGCGTCAGGATCTGCTCGCCGCTGTGCTTGCAGAACCCGTCATTGGCCAGAAAGCAGAACGCCCGGGCCAGATCGATGCAGTTCATGCGCAGCGCGCAGTGGCTGAAATAGCTGCGCAGCACCGCTTCGACATCGTTGTGGAAATTGCCGAACGACTGCATCAGATAGGCCATCGCCGCATTGCGCGCGCGGTGCTGGTATTCGGAGTCGGCGACCTTGCCGTCGATCATGATTTGCGGATTGCCGGACAGACGTCGGACGAAGTCGCGCATCGACAGTGTCGGCGCAGCGAATCGCGACTGGTTGATGTCGCAGATCACCAGCGCCCCAGCATTGATGAACGGATTGCGCGGGCGGCCGCGCTCGAATTCCAGTTGCACCAGCGAATTGAACGGCTGGCCGGACGGCTCGTGGCCAAGCCGTTCCCAGATCGCTTCGCCGGAGTGATCGATGGCCTGCACCAGGCTGAATACCTTGGAAATACTCTGCACCGAGAACGGCGTTTCAGCGTCGCCGGCGCAATACATTTCGCCGTCGTTACTGTACACGGCGATGCCCAACTGGTTGGCCGGCACCGTGCCGAGGGCGGGAATATAGTCAGCAACTTTGCCCTGCCCGATCAGGGGCCGGACGGCGTCAAGGATCTCGTTCAACAGCGCTTGCATGCCGGGTTCCGAAAGTCTCGCCCCATGGGATCGCGGGGACACTGGGGCTAGACGCTGCGCCCGCCGGTCGCATCACACCGGCAAGCATCAGGCAGAATGTTCTAGGCTGAAGCGGACCATTCAGACACAGGAGAGCACCATGCACCTCGAAGGCTCCTGCCATTGCGGCGAAGTCACGTTCAGCCTCGACAGCGCCCATCCTTATCCCTATCAACGCTGCTATTGCTCGATCTGCCGCAAGACCCAGGGCGGCGGCGGTTATGCGATCAACCTTGGCGGCGACGCGACCACTCTCAAGGTTCGCGGACGCAAAAACATCAGCATCTATCACGCGAAGATGAAAGCTGACGGCGATAAGCGCGCCCATCGCAGCAGCGCCGAACGCCACTTCTGTGCGCTGTGCGGCAGCGGCCTTTGGCTGTTCAGCCCGGAGTGGCCAGAGCTGATTCATCCATTCGCCTCGGCGATCGACACGCCACTGCCGGTGCCGCCGGAACACACGCACCTGATGCTTGGTTCGAAAGCGCCGTGGGTTGAGGTCGAGGCGAAGCCGAAGGATCAGCAGTTTGATGAATATCCCGAAGAATCAATCGCCCAGTGGCATGAGCGACTCGGTGTAACTCGCTGAACACCGCGCCCTTCGCGAGCAGGCTCGCTCCCACATTTGGAATGCCATCACCTGTGGGAGCGAGCCTGCTCGCGAAGGGGCCGGGTCAGGCAATATCAATCAGTCCAGATGCGCCCAGGTCATCCTGAACAACGCCCCGCCCCACACCGATTCGCCAACCTCAACCTGCCCGCCATGGGACTGCGAAACCCGCCGCACCAGCGCCAGGCCCAGTCCGAAACCCCCGGTGCGCCGGTCGCGGCTGGCATCCAGTCGCGAAAACGGCTCGAAGATTTTCTCCCGTCCCTCCAGCGGCACACCCGGGCCGTCATCGCTGACCCGCACTTCATAGTCATCGCCATTGCGCAGCAGCGACACCTCGACGCGCTGCTCGGCGTAGCGAATGGCATTGCGTAAAAGGTTGATCACCGCCCGCGCCATGAAGCGCGGTTCGATGCTTACAGTGTCGACCTGGCAATCGGTGATCGACAGCTGCACGCCCACTGCTTCGGCCTCAAGCGCCACACTGCCGACAACGCTGTCGAGCCAATCGGCTGCGTGAATATTCTCCCGTTTGATCACTGTCGCGCCGTGTTCAAGGCTGGCGTACGTCAGCAGCTCCGAGACCATCTCCTCCAGCTCACCGAGGTCGGCGTACATGTCGGCGATCAGCTCGCGATTCTGGCTCGCGTCCGGTTGCTGTTTGAGCTGATCGAGCTCAAAAGAAAGCCGCGCAATCGGTGTGCGCAATTCGTGGGACACCGCGTTGGTCAGTTCGCGCTGGTTGGCGATCAAGCCCTCGATGCGCGCCGCCATCAGATTGAAGTGCTCGGCCAGATCGCGGATGTTCGAGCGCCGCGACAACTGAATGCGCACCGACAGATCGTTGTCGCCGAAACGCTCGGCCGCCAGCCGCAGCTTTTCCAGGTCGCGCCAGTGTGGACGCACCCAAAAAAACAGAACGATGCCGATCAACACCGCGAGCATCATGTACGCCGCGGTGATGTAGAACGGCATCAGGCTCGGCTCTGGCGGCAGCTTGATGCTGAGCAACTGCGAGCCGCCATCGATGTTGCTGATGAACTGCGTGTAATCGTCGCGGATCACCAACAGATTCCGCGCGAGCTCGGCTTTTTCCTGCGGTGTGAGGGCCAGTTGATCGGCCTCGACCAGACTCAGCGACAGACCATAGTGCGCGCGCAATGAATCGAGTTTCTGTTCACGCTCGGCGCCCTGGCGGCCTTGCAGATGATCGACCAGCGACCACGCCTGACCACGCACGGCTTCACGGTTGTAATCCTGCGTCTGGCTGTCGAGCAAGGCGTTGAAGGTGTGCTCGACCGCCTGCAAGGCCAGCACCAGACCCACCGTCATCACCAGAAACAGGCCGAGGAACAAGCGCAGCATCTACAACTCCCACGCGAACGGATTGAACAGATAGCCCTTGCCCCACACGGTCTTGATGCACACCGGCTCGCGAGGGTTGTCCTTGAGTTTGTTGCGCAACTTGCTGATGTAGACGTCAACGCTGCGATTGAGGCCGTCGAAGGCAATGCCGCGCATGCGATTGAGAATGTCATCGCGGGAAAGAATCTTGCCTGCCGCGCTGGCGAGCAACCAGAGCAATTCGAACTCCATGGTGGTCAGCTCGATCAGCTCACCGGTCAGGCGCACTTCCCGGCAACTGCGGTCGATGCTCAATTGCCCGAACTCGAGAAAACTCACCACGCTGCTGTCCGGCGTCTGCCGCCGTTGCAACGCCCGCAGCCGCGCGAGCAGTACCGGCGGCTTGATCGGTTTGATCACGTAATCGTCAGCGCCGGACTCCAGACCGAGAATGTGATCGAGATCATCTTCCTTGGCCGTGAGGATCACGATCGGCGTGTCCGAGACACTGCGAATTTCCCGGCAGACCTGCAAACCGCTCTGCCCCGGCAACATCAGGTCGAGCACCAGCACTTTCGGCTTGAATTCCAGGAACGCAGCCATGGCCAGATCACCGCGATGCACCGTGCGCACCTCGTAGCCGTGCTGTTCTAGAAAGTGTGCGATCAGTGCGGCGAGACGCTCATCGTCTTCGACCAGCAGAACTTTGCCGAAACCCAGGTTATCCATAACAACCGTTGCCAAGCCAAACGTGGAAGGGCCGATATTATGCTGGCATTCATCGAACAGGCGATGACGGCGGACAGCAAAAACCGGCCACTCGGGCCGGTTTTCGGTGATGTTTCATACTCTTAAGAGTTTTTAACAAATTCAGGCGGGCACACCGCTGTGGAAGCGGAATTCCTCGTCCGGCGATTCGATCAGTTCCTGCTCGGCCGCACGGACGCGCTCGATCACCTGCGCGACATCCTTGGCATCACCATACTGATAGGCCAGTTTCAGATAACCCTGAAAGTGCCGCGCCTCGCTTTTCAGCAAACCGAAATAGAACTTGCCCAGTTCTTCGTCCAGATGCGGCACCAATGCTTCAAAGCGTTCGCAACTGCGCGCTTCGATGAAAGCGCCAACCACCAGCGTATCCACCAGTTTCACCGGTTCGTGGCTGCGCACCACCTTGCGCAGGCCCGAGGCGTAGCGGCCGGCGTGCAGCTGACGCAACTCGATCTTGCGCCGCTTCATGATGCGCATGACTTGCTCGTGGTGCACCAGTTCTTCCCGGGCCAGGCGCGACATCATGTTGATCAGATCGACATGGGCGTGGTACTTGGCAATCAGGCTCAGCGCCGTGCTGGCGGCCTTGAACTCGCAGTTCTTGTGATCGATCAGCAGGGTTTCCTGGTCGACCAGTGCCGCCTGGACCCAGGCGTCGGGCGTGCGGCAGCCAAGGAATTCGTGGATTTCGGGAAGGATCATGGGGCTCACGGTAAAAGGTGTTCGAGCGAAGGGCGCCGATTATACCGGCCTGCCCGCAGACCACCAGCGGCGGCTGTTGATATGCATCAAGTCGCAGACGTTCGGGTAGCAACTATAGTTGTGCAACGCCGTGCCTTTTCTTTGCTGGAGACTCCGCTCATGCAAGCCATTCGCAGCATTCTGGTGGTCATCGAACCTGAACATGCAGAAAGCCTGGCGCTCAAGCGCGCCAAGCTGATCGCCGGTGTCACCCAGGCCCATCTGCATCTACTGGTGTGTGACAAGAAGCATGACCACGCCGGCCTGCTCAGCGTGCTCAAGGCGGCATTGCTCGCCGAAGGCTACAGCGTGACCACCGAACAGGCGTGGAACGAGAGCCTGCACGAAACCATCATCGATGTGCAGCAGGCCGAGGGTTGCGGCCTGGTGATCAAACAGCATTTCCCCGACAGTTCCCTGAAAAAAGCCCTGCTGACCCCGGCCGACTGGAAGCTCCTGCGCCACTGCCCTACCCCGGTGCTGCTGGTAAAAACCGCCGGTTCGTGGAAGGACAAAGTGATCCTGGCTGCGGTCGATGTCGGCAATGCCGACGGTGAGCATCGGCATTTGCACAGCACCATCATCGATCACGGCTATGACATCGCCAGTCTGGCCAAAGCGCACCTGCATGTAATTACCGCGCATCCGTCGCCGATGCTCTCGGCGGCGGACCCGACGTTTCAGCTGAAATCGACCATAGAAGCCAAATACCGCGAGCAGTGCCGGGCGTTTCAGGCGGAGTTCGATGTCGATGACGAGCACCTGCACATCGAGGAAGGCCCGGCAGATGTGCTGATCCCGTTCATGGCGCACAAGCTCCAGGCGGCAGTAACGGTAATTGGCACGGTGGCGCGCAGTGGTCTGTCAGGCGCGTTGATCGGCAATACCGCTGAAGCGGTGCTGGATACGCTGGAAAGCGATGTGCTGGTACTCAAGCCGCAGGAGGTTGAGGATCATCTGGTGGAATTGACGGCAAAACACTGAGGATTGCCATGTCTGACTGGCGCTTTCGCGAGCAGGCTCGCTCCCACATCTGGAATGCATTTCCCTGTGGGAGCGAGCCTGCTCGCGAAGCTTTTGCTGTTCAGGCGCCGAAGGCGTCTTTCAGAAAGCCCGGGGCGATGTAGCGCTGATAATGCGCTTCCGACAGCAGGAAGAATTCCCGATCAATGGCATCGCGCAGTTCCGGCAGGTTCCAGTCGCGGAACTCCGGCAGCAATACCATCCCGTACGCCTCAAGATTAATGATCACCCGCGCGCCCCGGGCAATCAGCTGATAGGCCCAGCAATATTCCGACTGATGCGGTACGAAGCGGATCTTGCGCTGTTCGAGCTGCTCGCGCAGGCGCGCCGGATCGAAGATCTCGACTTTGCTCGCCATCACTTGTGACAGCAATTGCTCCAGACGCAGCCACACCGCACGCTTTTCCTCCTCGTTGTACCCGTTCCAATGGATCACCTCGTGGTGAAAACGCTTGCAGCCACGGCACACCAGGTCACCGTAAACGGTGGAGCAGAGGCCGACGCAGGGGGTCTTGATGGTCTGATTGGGCATAAATGGGCAGAACACTGAAACGCGGAACAGGCCGGCATGTTAGCCCTTTGTCGGGCATTGATCACCCCTCAAACAGCAAGGTCTCGCCAGCGTCGCAGGTTTGCTCCGGCCGCGCTGATTGCCACGAAAGTCCAATAGAGCGCGACTTACCTTTAAATTTTTTTTGCCGTAGAATCAGCCAGCCTTTTAAGGCGCCAATGTCCGTTAGAAGCTGTTTTCAAAGCGTCACGAGCACAGTCGTTCCTTCAGAGCGGTGTTGGCGAAGGGTTTTTCCAGCGGGGAAAAGCCCAACGCCAACCCTCATCAGCTCCCCGTTCTGCAGGCGTAAAACTTTGAAAGCAGCTTCTGTAAGGAATTGCCGGTAATTCTGGCCGAACGACCCACAACGTCGTGAGGCGCATGAGTACGGCAATTTCGGGATGAGCGTCCCGGACACCCATTTGGGACCACTGATGAGGGTAATAACTGTGCTTGAAGCCTACCGCAAACATATCGAAGAGCGTGCAGCCCTGGGTATCGTTCCCCAGCCGCTTAACGCCGAACAAACAGCAGGCCTGATCGAGCTGCTGAAGAACCCTCCGGCTGGCGAAGAAGCTTTCCTCGTTGACCTGATCACCAATCGCGTACCACCTGGAGTGGACGAAGCCGCCTACGTCAAGGCCGGCTTCCTGTCTGCCCTGGCCAAGGGCGAAGCCACCTCCCCTCTGCTGGACAAGAAACGCGCTGTAGAACTGCTCGGCACCATGCAGGGCGGCTACAACATCGTCACCCTCGTTGAACTGCTGGACGACGCCGAACTGGCGCCAGTCGCCGCCGAAGAACTCAAGCACACCCTGCTGATGTTCGATGCCTTCCACGACGTCGCTGAAAAAGCCAAGAACGGCAACGTTCACGCCAAGGCCGTGCTGCAATCCTGGGCTGACGGCGAGTGGTTCAAGAAGCGCCCGGTGCTGGCCGACAAGATCAGCCTGCGCGTATTCAAGGTTACCGGCGAAACCAACACCGACGACCTCTCCCCTGCGCCAGACGCCTGGTCGCGTCCTGACATCCCGCTGCACGCCCTGGCCATGCTGAAAATGGCCCGTGACGGCATCGTTCCGGACGAGCAAGGCAAGACCGGCCCGATGAAGCAGATCGAAGAAATGCGCGGCCAGGGTTTCCCGATCGCCTACGTCGGTGACGTGGTCGGTACCGGTTCCTCGCGTAAATCGGCGACCAACTCGGTGCTGTGGTTCTTCGGCGACGACATCCCGTACGTGCCGAACAAGCGCGCTGGCGGTTTCTGCTTCGGCAGCAAGATCGCTCCGATCTTCTACAACACCATGGAAGATGCCGGCGCCCTGCCGATCGAGTTCGACGTGTCGAACATGAACATGGGCGACGTGATCGACCTGTACCCGCACGCCGGCAAAGTCTGCAAGCACGGTACCGACGAAGTCATCACCACTTTCGAAATGAAAACCCCGGTGCTGCTGGACGAAGTCCGTGCCGGCGGTCGTATCCCGCTGATCATCGGCCGTGGCCTGACCGAGAAGGCTCGCGCCGAATTGGGTCTGCCAGCGTTCGATCTGTTCAAGAAGCCGGAAGCTCCGGCTGAAAGCACCAAGGGTTTCACCCTGGCGCAGAAAATGGTCGGCAAGGCTTGCGGTCTGGCAGAAGGCCAGGGCGTGCGTCCCGGCACCTACTGCGAACCGAAGATGACCACCGTGGGCTCTCAGGACACCACCGGTCCAATGACCCGTGACGAACTGAAAGACCTGGCGTGCCTGGGCTTCTCCGCTGATCTGGTGATGCAGTCGTTCTGCCACACCGCGGCCTATCCAAAGCCGATCGACGTGACCACCCACCACACCCTGCCTGACTTCATCATGACCCGCGGCGGCGTTTCCCTGCGTCCGGGCGACGGCATCATCCACTCGTGGCTGAACCGCATGCTGCTGCCGGACACCGTCGGTACCGGTGGTGACTCGCACACCCGTTTCCCGATGGGCATCTCGTTCCCGGCCGGTTCCGGTCTGGTCGCGTTCGCTGCGGCCACTGGTGTAATGCCACTGGACATGCCGGAATCGATCCTGGTGCGCTTCAAAGGCAAGATGAAACCTGGCATCACCCTGCGTGACCTGGTTCATGCCATTCCGTACTTCGCTATCCAGAACGGTCTGCTGACCGTCGAGAAGAAAGGCAAGAAAAACGCCTTCTCCGGCCGCATCCTGGAAATCGAAGGCCTGGAAGGTCTGACCCTGGAGCAGGCGTTCGAGCTGTCCGACGCCTCGGCCGAACGTTCGGCTGCCGGTTGCACCATCAAGCTGTCGAAAGAGTCGATCACCGAGTACCTGCAGTCCAACATCACCCTGCTGCGCTGGATGATCGGCGAAGGCTACGGCGATGCGCGCACCCTGGAACGCCGCGCTCAAGCGATGGAAGCCTGGATCGCCAATCCTGAGCTGATGGAAGCCGATGCCGACGCCGAATACGCCGAAGTCATCGAAATCGATCTGGCCGAGATCAACGAGCCTGTGCTCTGCGCGCCGAACGATCCGGACGACGCCCGTCTGCTGTCCAGCGTTGCTGGCGAGAAGATCGACGAAGTGTTCATCGGTTCGTGCATGACCAACATTGGTCACTTCCGCGCTGCCGGTAAACTGCTGGATCAGGTCAAGGGTCAGCTGCCAACCCGTCTGTGGCTGTCGCCGCCGACCAAGATGGACGCTCACCAACTGACCGAAGAAGGCTACTACGGCATCTACGGCAAGGCTGGCGCTCGCATGGAAATGCCAGGCTGCTCGCTGTGCATGGGTAACCAGGCACGCGTTGAGCCGAACAGCACCGTGGTCTCCACGTCGACCCGTAACTTCCCGAACCGTCTGGGCGACGGCGCGAACGTCTACCTGGCCTCGGCCGAGCTGGCGTCCGTTGCTTCGATCCTGGGTCGCCTGCCGACCGTCGAGGAGTACATGGAATACGCTGGCAAGATCGACAGCATGGCGGCCGATGTCTACCGCTACCTGTCCTTCGACCAGATCGCCGAGTTCCGTGAAGCTGCTGCGAACGCCAAGATCCCGGTCGTTCAAGCCTAACGCTGCAAGGCAATAAAAAACGCCGCCCATCGTGAGATGAGCGGCGTTTTTTTTGATCGTTCCCACGCTCCGCGTGGGAATGCAGCCCCGGACGCTCTGCGTCCCCAAGCGTGACGCAGAGCGTCACAAGAGGCGTTCCCACGCAGAGCGTGGGAACGATCAGTCATTACACAGCCAGCTTGTAAACCAGCGCCGAAATCGCCACCAGACCCACCGCTGTAACAAACACGTTCGACGCCTGACCGCGATAGCGCGCCATCGCTGGCACTTTGCGAATCGCGTACATGGGCATCAGGAACAGGATTGCCGCAATCACCGGCCCACCGACGGTTTCGATCATGCCCAGGATGCTCGGATCAAGCGTTGCGACGATCCAGCAGATCACCAGCATGAACGCCGCCACGATGCGATCCAGCGCCTTGGCGCCCGGACGTCTGCCGCTTTTGACGATCAGACCCTTGAGGCCTTCGCTGGCCCCGATGTAATGACCGAGGAACGACTTGGAGATCGCCACAAATGCAATCAACGGCGCCGCAAACTCGATGGTCGGGTTGCTGAAGTGGTTGGCCAGGTACGACAGGATCGAAAGATTCTGCTCTTTCGCCTCAGCCAGTTGCTCCGGCGACAGGGTCAGCACGCAACTGAATACGAAGAACAGCACCAAAATGACCATCAATGCATGAGCGCGCGCGAGGATCTGTGAGCTGCGCTCGTCGGCGTGCACACCGTAACGACGCTTCTGGTCCATCGCGAACGCCGAGATGATCGGCGAATGGTTGAACGAGAACACCATCACCGTAATCGCCAGCCACAGCGTGTGCAGCAACGCTGACGGCGCCGGCACTTGCGAGGCGGTGGCGAGGATGCCGCCGTTCCAGTGCGGAATCAGGTACACGGCGAGGAACAGCAGCGCAACGATGAACGGATAGACCATCAGGCTCATGGCCTTGACGATCGCCTGCTCACCGCAACGAACCACGGCCAGCAGGCCGAGAATCAGCACGAACGACAGCAATGCGCGCGGTGGCGGCGTGATGTGCAGTTGGTGTTCGAGGAAACTGGCGACCGTGTTGGTCAGGCCGACGCTGTAGATCAGCAGGATCGGGAAGATGGCAAAGAAGTACAGCAGCGTGATCAAGGCACCGGCCTTGATACCGAAATGCTGCTCGACCACTTCGGTGATATCGGCGCCTTCGCGACCGGACAGCACAAAACGGGTCAGGCCACGGTGCGCGTAAAACGTCATCGGAAATGCCAGCAGCGCGAGGATCACCAGCGGCCAGAAGCCACCCAATCCTGCGTTGATCGGCAAAAACAGGGTGCCGGCGCCAATGGCCGTCCCAAACAGTCCCAGCATCCAGGTGGTGTCCTGGCGATTCCAGCTCGAAAGTTCAGCGGGTGCTGCTGCGTCGAAGCGCTTTTCGAGGCTATTGGCCTGATCATTCATCCGGTCGGATCTCCGCATTCCGGTCACTTGCCACTCGGTCAGGACGCGTCGGAAAAAACCGACAGACATGCTCCGGCCGAAACAGGGGCGCGATTCTCCGTGATAAATCAATGCAAGCAAAGACTTAGCTGAGGAATGGTTGTGCGGAGCAGATCCAAGGATGGTCGTTTATGGAAAAAACAAGGTCGTTTACGGATACGTCAGATGCCGCAAACGGATACGTTTTGCACCCACCCATGCGTCATCGAATGCGCCTAGAGCGATATGCCGAGCATGAAACCCAATAAAACGCAGTACAGCCCGAAGCCGAAGAGCAACCAGAGCTTGCCATTTTCGCGCTTGTCTCTATTGCGCACCGCTTCGTCATATTCTGCGAACTCTCGCTCAATTTGCTCCAGTCGTGCCTTACGGTCATATGTGCTCATACTGATTAACCTTTGAATAATGCGCCTGACGGTCGTGAAGCATGAAGACTCACAACTTGAAGAAAAACCCTGCCACTGCGGTGATTGCAGTCAAGACTCCACCAAACACTGCAATTGGATAGAGCTTCGTCTCCCTTGATAACTTTTTCTCTTCAGCCTGAAGCTTTTTCCATTCAGCCACGAGTTTCCTTGATTCGTTTTCCAGCCTGTCGAGCTCCAGATTTTCGCGATCGTTATGGAACATTTTGCCCTCCTTGGCTGCTGGCGGATCGGTGTCAGCATTTGCATGCACATCGACGGCTATCGTCATGCCCTTATCATCAAACTGTTCCATTCACGCTGACCAGCAGACGCATCTGCCATTCCCGTAGGCAAAATCCGCGAGTCACGTAAGCCGCCTCATACACGGAATTTGCGATATTCCAGACCAATTACCTGCCAGAACCCTGCCCTTGATCTAGCGTGTGAGAAGCCATAACCCAAGGAGCCTCCCATGCCACTGGTCCGCGTCGACATCCAGCAAAATCCCGATCCCACTTTCGCCAGGCGCATCGGCGCACAGATCTACGCCGCCCTGCGCAGCTGTATCGATGTCCCCGAACACGACAACTTCCAGATTCTCAATGAGCACGATGGCCAGCACTTCGTGTACGACCCTCAATACCTCGGCATCCAGCGCAGCGACGGCGTGGTGTTCATCCAGATCACCATCAGCGAAGGGCGCAGCGTGGAAAAGAAACAATTGCTGTTCAAAACCATTGCCGAGCGACTGCATGCGCAACTGGGCATTCGCCTGGAGGATGTGTTCATCAATCTGCTGGAGGTGAAGAAAGAGAACTGGTCGTTCGGTAATGGTGTTGCGCAATACGTCAGCTGATGGGTCGTGCGCCATGCCTGCGTACTTGCTTGTTCCACGAACCCGTCCAGAATCAAAGCACCACTGCGTGAATGCAACGATTGCCAAGCCGCTGCGGATTCAGCACTCTGAGTCGACTTTCGCGACCCACCCGCCGCCAATCACAGGAGCCGCGCAATGCCCGCAACCGTTCTGGTACTGGTTGAAACGATCAATGACTATCTGCCGATTCTCGAGCATCAGGGTTTCCACCTGATTCTTGCACCAACGCCAGCCGAACGCGCGCAAGCCATCGCCACTCATGGTAGTCGCATCGATGCCGTGCTTACTCGCGGCCCACTGGGCCTGACTGCGCAAGAGATCAGCGCCCTGCCCGCCCTGAAAATCATCACGGTGATCGGCGCCGGTTATGAACAGGTCGATCTGCAAGCAGCCAGTGACCGTGGCATCACCGTCACCAATGGCGCCGGAGTCAACGCCTCGTCAGTGGCCGATCATGCGATGGCATTGCTGCTGGCATTGGTCCGCGACATCCCGCGCTGCGATGCCGCCGTGCGCCGCGGTGAATGGCCGAAAATCATGCGCCCGTCGCTGGCCGGCAAGCGTCTGGGCATCCTCGGACTGGGCGCGGTGGGCATGGCGATTGCCAAGCGTGCGGAGCTGGGTTTCGACATGCAGATCAGCTACCACAACCGCCAGGTGCGCAGCGACGTCGCTTATGCGTTCTGCTCGACACCGACCGATCTGGCGCGAGCCTCGGACTTTCTGGTCGTTGCCACGCCCGGTGGCATTGCTACTCAACATCTGGTGACGCGAGCCGTGCTCGATGCCCTCGGCCCCAAGGGATTTATCGTCAACATCGCCCGCGCCAGTGTTATCGCAACGGCAGACCTGATCACTGCACTCGAACAACGTCGTATCGCCGGCGCAGCGCTGGACGTGTTCGATCACGAACCGGAAGTGCCCGACGCCCTGAAACACCTCAGCAACGTTGTGCTGACTCCCCACGTCGCCGGGCTTTCCCCCGAAGCCACCCAAGGCACCGTTGAACTGGTGGGGAAAAACCTGATGGCGTTTTTCTCCGGACAACCGGTGCTGACGCCTGTCGCCCTGCCGCCCAAGTTGAACAACCAACGCGTGCATTAACTCGCACGGGATCCTCGGTCTGCGCCGATCTTTGTCCCATTCTCAAAGTTGATTATCCAGCAACACGCTAACCTATAAGACCGACTCGCGCTTGTGAGCACCCGAGCGCACCATTAGATTAGCCAATGATGTCTGGCCTCCAAAATAAGCAGAAGGGATAAGCATGGCGCTTACTGACCAGTCCACCCGGATCCGCGCGGGCGAAGAACTCGATGCCAGCCTGATCGATCCGTACCTCAAGGCGCACATTCCCGGCCTGACCGGCACGCCGCAGATCAGCCAGTTTCCCGGCGGCGCGTCGAACCTGACCTACCTGCTGGAATACCCCGAGCAAGAGTTCGTTCTGCGCCGTCCGCCGTTCGGCCACAAGGCCAAATCCGCCCACGACATGGGCCGTGAGTTCCGCATTCTCAACCAACTGCGCGACGGCTTTCCGTATTGCCCGAAGGCCTACGTGCATTGCACTGACGAAGCCGTCATCGGCGCCGAGTTCTATGTGATGGAACGGGTCAAGGGCATCATCCTGCGCGCCGAACTGCCGCCGGAACTGGGCCTTGATTCGGCGAAAACCGAAGCGCTGTGCAAAAGCTTCATCGACCGGTTCGTCGAACTGCATCGGGTCGATTACAACGCCTGCGGCCTCGGCGATCTGGGCAAGCCTGAAGGCTACGTCGCCCGGCAGATCAAGGGCTGGAGCGAGCGCTACGAAAAAGCCCTGACCCCGGACGCGCCGCACTGGGAAGCAGTCAAAGCCTGGCTCAACGACAAGATGCCGGCCGACCACCCGACCTCGAGCATCGTCCACAACGACTATCGCTTCGACAACGTCATCCTCGACCCGGCCAATCCGATGCAGATCATCGGTGTGCTCGACTGGGAACTGACCACTCTCGGCGACCCGCTGATGGACCTGGGCAACACACTCGCCTACTGGATCGAAGCCGGCGACCCGGCACCGGTGCAACTGATGCGCCGCCAGCCAAGCCACGCACCGGGCATGCTGACCCGCCGCGAATTCGTCGACTACTACGCCGAGCGCTCGGGCATCCGCATCGACAATTTCGACTTCTACTACACCTACGGCCTGTTCCGCCTGGCCGGCATCGTGCAGCAGATCTACTACCGCTTCTACCATGGCCAGACGCAGGACAAACGCTTCGCGCAGTTCATTCACATGAACAAACTGCTGGAGCAGATGAGCCTGCAGGTCATCGAGAAATCCAGCCTCTGATCCGGGCCAATAACAAGACTTCCAACAAGGGAAACCCATGTCCAAGACTCAGTTGTTCGACCTCGACGGCAAAATCGCTTTCGTCTCCGGTGCCAGCCGTGGCATCGGTGAAGCCATCGCCAAACTGCTGGCCCAGCAAGGCGCCCATGTAATTGTTTCGAGCCGCAAGCTCGAAGGCTGCCAACACGTCGCCGACGCCATCACCGCCGCCGGCGGCAAGGCGACAGCCGTAGCCTGCCACATCGGTGAGATGGAGCAGATCAGCCAGGTCTTCGCCGGGATCAAGGAACAATTCGGCCGCCTCGACATCCTGGTCAACAACGCCGCGACCAACCCGCAATTCTGCAACGTGCTCGACACCGATCTCGGTGCGTTCCAGAAGACCGTCGATGTGAACATTCGTGGCTACTTCTTCATGTCGGTCGAAGCCGGCAAGCTCATGCGCGAAAACGGTGGCGGCAGCATCATCAACGTCGCCTCGATCAACGGCATCTCGCCGGGCATTTTCCAGGGCATCTATTCGGTAACCAAAGCGGCGGTCATCAACATGACCAAAGTCTTCGCCAAGGAATGCGCGCAATTCGGCATCCGCTGCAACGCCCTGCTCCCTGGCCTGACCGACACCAAATTCGCCTCGGCGCTGGTCAAGAACGATGCGATTCTGAAACAGGCATTGACCCAGATCCCGCTCAAACGCGTAGCCGACCCAAGCGAAATGGCCGGCGCGGTGCTGTACCTGGCCAGCGATGCGTCGAGCTACACCACTGGCGTTGCGCTGAATGTGGATGGCGGATTCCTGTCCTGATTTCCAGGGCAAATTGCTCACCCGTGTGGGAGCGAGCCTGCTCGCGAAGGCGTTGTGTCAGTCAGCTATGTTTTGACTGATACCACGCATTCGCGAGCAGGCTCGCTCCCACAGGGTCACTGCTGGGTTTCAGGCTTCGTGCAATCGAGGAATCGAGGAATCGCGAATCTTATTGGGTTATGCAACGGGTAGTGGTGATGTGGCGCGTTACTTGCCCATCGACATACATATCCCCGGCAACCTCAGTATTCTCCAACACCTCACACCGACGTTCCGGCGGTGGCGGCGGCGCGACAGGCGCAGGCGGTGGAGGACTGGAACAACCGGCCAACAGCACAGCAAGAAAAGCCAACGGCAATACGCGTTTCCCAGGATTATTCATAGGACGACCCGCGGTAAAGGGAGACAAACTCCCGCAACCCAACCGGCCGCGGAAGACCTGACCACTCATTCTTTATAGCTGAGCGCCTTGTTAGCGCCAGTGGATTGGGGAGATTGGGTGGGATTGGCTGTCGGTTTTGCGGGGTGTTTCCGGTAGAGGGCTGGATTGGGATTATGGTCGTCGGCGAGGGCCTCATCGCGAGCAGGCTCACTCCTACAGTTTTGATCGAGTGAGTTCGGTAACAACCAGGTCGGCTGTCAGGCCGCCTTCGCGAGCAAGCTCGCTCCCACAGAAAAGCAAAAAGCAAAGCTCATCCGCTTTTCATCACTCAAAACAATGAGCGTTAGCTCGAGTACCGCTTTTGATCTTGATTCACAGGCGACGTCGGAAGGCTGAGTGGAGGGATTGATCCGGGCGTGGGAGCGCAGCGACCGTACGACGCAGTCGTACACAGCGGAAGGAGGTGCAGCGAAGCAAACCGTAGCCGCTGCGCCCGGATCAGTCCCGGAGCGAAGGAACCCGAGCCTGCGAGGGCCGAACGCAGGAGCAAGCCTTTTCGGTTACCTTTTCGGCGTTTGGAAAAGGTGACTCGCCGTAAGGGCGAAACCGCCAGCCGCAACACCCGCAGAAACGGATATTCACCCCAACCACCCAGAGCATGGCCGGCCCAAAGGCCGCCAAGACCAAAGCGCGCTTAAGCCAAATCCGGATCCCGCGAAGAACGCAAGGAATTGCTCTCAAGCTCATACCGCAACTCATCCACCAACGCCTCGACCGCCCCAGGCGTACGCAGCGAAGCCAGATCCAGCCCGCTGATCACCAGATCCACCTGCCCCGAATCCCGGTGATACAACTTGACCGTCAGCGAATGATCACCATCCACCGAACACTCACAAGCCAGCGGCGCAAAACTGTGCTCGAGCCGAGCGCGCAACTGCGCAAGATTCATCATTGACGTTGTTCCTATGACTGTTTCAAAAGGGGCACGATCGCAAACCCGAAATGGTCTACACCGCACCCCACCAGCCTAAGAACACAACGCCTTGGCCAATACATGAATTTGCACCCTTGTAACTAGTGCATTTGCACCCCTCAACGCTGGCCCTTGGTGCCCCACTCTCCCGAAAACAAACCGCGCTCCCGAGCCCAGACGATCGCCTCGCTGCGGCTATGCACATCGATTTTCGAGTACACGGTGGCCACATGATTGCGCACGGTATTGGGCGCCAGCTTCAACCGCGCAGCGATCTCCTTGTCTGCCAGACCTTCACAGATCAAGCCCAGGACATCGCGCTCACGGGCCGTCAGGTCAGTGAATGAGGCACTGGGCAGCTGCGGCGAGTTGATCTTCTTCACGTTGGCCAGCTTCTCGATCAGCGTTCGGCTGAACCACGACGCATCCTTCATCACCTCTTCAATCGCCGCGACCAGCTCCAGCTCCGTGCGCTTGCGCTCGGTCATGTCCATCAACACCAGCAAATAGCAGGACGTGTCGTGAATGTTCACGGTGTCGGCCGAGACCGCACACTCCAGCAACTCCTCGTCCTTCTTGCGCACCGGCACGTCGACCCGATCGACCCGACCGTTCTTCGCCAACGCCGACAATAACCGGGTGCGCGCGCCGTCATCGTGGATGAAGCTCAATTGCGTCACGGTTTTGCCGAGTACGTCATCGCTGTCATAGGCCAGGGTATCGAGGAACGCCTGATTGACGTCGATGACCTCCTGCTTTTCCGCGGTGCAGATCAGAATCGGTACCGGAGTCAGACGAAAAGCCTTGGCAAAGCGCTCCTCGCTCTGACGCAAGGCCACTTCGACCCGGCGCCGAGGCTCCATGTCGACGAAAGAGAACAGCATGCAATTCTCGTCATTGAGCAGCAGCGGCTGACCGGCAACGATCACCTGTTTACTGCCACCGTCGGGGAGGCGCAACTCCGCCTGCATCTGCGGAATGGTCGCGACATCGCGCAAGCGCTGAACGGCCAGATCGCGCTGATCGGCCTGTTCGAAAATATCGATTTCATACGCCGAGGTGCCGATCACCTGATCGCGGGTATAGCCGGTCATTTCCAGAAAGCCCGGGTTGACCTTGATGTAACGCAAATCGCTGAGACGACAGATCACTGCCGGCGCAGGGTTGGCGTTGAAGGTTTTTTCGAAACGCAGCTCGGCGTTGGCCCAGTCGGTAACGTCGCTCATGATCAGCACCAGCGACTCGGGCTGGCCGACGCGGTCGGTCAGCACCATGCTGCGCACGCTGTGCACCCAGACCCGCTCCGGGTCGTCCACGGACGAAACTTCGATCAGCACATCATTGAACGCCTCGCAGCGGGCGACGCGGCTGATCGGGTAGTTGTCCGGCGGCAAGACATGATTGTTGCGATAGCGCAGCGTGAAGCGTTTGGCATACTCGTCGGCGTTGCTGCCCAGATCACCGATGGTGCTGACACCGTGCATGGTCAGCGCCGCTTCGTTGGCCCAGAGAATGCTTTTGTCGAGTTCCAGCAGAATCACCCCGTCCGACAGCCCGGCAATGATCTGCTGCAACTGGCGACGGTTGGTTTCGGTGGTCAGGACTTCCTGGCTCATTGGATCTCCACACTGTGATGCGGCTAGGTGAAGAGTACGACCGCAGCGGCTCGGGATCGTGCCACAGCGTCAAAATCGCCAAAAATCCCCTGTGGGAGCGAGCCTGCTGGCGAAAGCGCTGGCTCAGATGGACCATTCGGTGACTGACCCGGCGCATTCGCGAGCAGGCTCGCTTCCAAAGGTTTGCTTGGTGTGTTTACCTTAGGCGGCACGCTCGCTGGCCGCCACCATCGCCGAAGCCGCGAGCATCGCCCTTAGTAACACCGCACACCCTGCCGCGAGATCATCCGGTGCGGCATTCTCGATTTCGTTGTGGCTGATCCCACCCTCGCACGGCACGAAGATCATCCCGGCCGGACCGAGCTCGGCGAGAAAGATCGCGTCATGCCCGGCGCCACTGACAATGTCCATGTGCGACAGACCCAGCCCTTTCGCGGCGCCGCGCACCGCCTCCACACAGCCCTTTTCGAAGTACAGCGGCGGGAAGTCGGCGGTCGGGGTCAATTCGTAGGTAAGGCCGTGCTCTTCGCAGGTCGCCTCGATCACTTGTTTCACTTCGGCAATCATCGAATCCAGCCGCGCCGGCTCCAGATGCCGGAAGTCGAGGGTCATGCGCACTTCGCCGGGGATCACGTTGCGCGAGCCGGGATAGGCTTGCAGGCAGCCGACCGTGCCGCAGGCGTGGGGCTGATGGCCGAGGGCGGCGCGGTTGACGGCGCCGACGATCACCGAGGCACCGACCAGGGCGTCCTTGCGCAGGTGCATCGGCGTCGGGCCGGCGTGGGCTTCGACGCCGCGCAATTTCAGGTCGAACCACTTCTGCCCGAGCGCGCCGAGTACCACGCCGATGGTTTTCTCTTCGTCCTCGAGAATCGGGCCTTGTTCGATGTGCGCTTCGAAATACGCGCCAACCGCATGCCCGCTGACCTTGCGCGGGCCGGCGTAGCCGATGGCGTTCAGCGCCTCGCCAACGGTGACGCCGTCGGCATCGACCTTAGCGAGGGTTTCTTCGAGGGTGAATTTCTCGGCGAAGACTCCGGAGCCCATCATGCACGGGGCGAAGCGCGAGCCCTCTTCGTTGGTCCAGACCACCACTTCCAGCGGCGCTTCGGTTTCCACGCCGAGGTCGTTGAGGGTACGCAGCACTTCGACGCCGGCGAGCACGCCGAAGCAACCGTCGAACTTGCCACCGGTGGGCTGGGTGTCGATGTGGCTGCCGGTCATCACCGGCGGCAGGCTCGGGTTGCGCCCGGCGCGGCGGGCGAAAATGTTGCCGACGGCATCGACCGTGACGTTGCAACCGGCGTCCTTGCACCACTGCACGAACAGGTCGCGGGCCTGGCGGTCGAGGTCGGTCAGGGCCAGGCGACAGACGCCGCCCTTGATCGTGGCGCCGAGTTTCGCCAGTTCCATGAGCGAGGCCCAGAGGCGATCGCGGTTGATGTGCTGATGGGTGGACTTCAGAACGTCTACGGCTGCGTTCATGGGGATCTCCTCAATGCTGATGCCGATAGTGCCCATGCTCTGCGTGGGCATTCATCCACGGACGCTCTGCGTCCGCTGTTGGGACGCGGAGCGTCCCGGGCTGCATTCCCACGCAGAGCGTGGGAACGATCATGTGTTACACCGCTGTTTTCACGGCAGAAGGCTGCGCCCGCATCACGCACAACCCGTAATAAATAATCCCGCCCAGCGCCGAGCCGGTGAACCAGCCATAGATGTAGAACCAGCTGAACGCGTCGCTGCCCAGCGACAGCAAGGTCAGCGCCACCGGCACGCCAAAGGCGAGAAAACCGGCCCAGTTCCACGCCGGATACACGTCATCGCGGTACAGCCCGGCGAGGTCCAGTCGCTGTTTCTTGATCAGGAAATAATCCACCACCATGATCCCGGCGATCGGCCCGAGCAGGCTTGAGTAGCCCAGCAGCCAGTTCGAATACACGGTTTCCAGGCTGATGTCGGAAACGATCAGGCCAAGCTTTTTCATCAGTTCATGGCCCATCAGCACCAGCCCGACCAGACCGGTGAGCAACACCGCTTTGGTGCGGTTGATCACCTTCGGCGCGATGTTCTGGAAGTCATTGGTTGGCGAGACGATATTGGCGGCGGTGTTGGTCGACAGTGTGGCAACGATGATCAGCGCCATGGCCACAGCGACCCACACCGGGCTCTGGATATGGCCGATCAGCGTGACCGGGTCGGACACGGTGACGCCGACCAGTTTCACCGATGCGGCGGTCATCACCACGCCCAGCGCGGCGAAGAGGAACATGGTCAGCGGCAGGCCGAAAATCTGCCCGAGGATCTGATCCTTCTGGCTCTTGGCGTAGCGGCTGAAGTCGGGAATGTTCAGCGACAGCGTGGCCCAGAACCCGACCATCGCCGTCAGCCCTGCCGCGAAGTAACTGACCACGCTGGCGCCTTCCGGACGCTTGGGCGGGATCGCCAGCAACTCAGTCATCGACACATTGGGCATCGCCCACACCAGCAGGCCGATGCCCACCGCCACCAGCAACGGCGCCGACAAGGTTTCCAGCCATTTGATCGACTCGGCACCGCGAATCACCACCCACAGATTCAGCGCCCAGAACACCATGAAACCGATCACCTCGCCGGTGCCGCCGAGGGATTTCCAGCCCTCGAACACCGAGCCGAGAAACAGGTGAATCGCCAGTCCGCCGAACATGGTCTGAATGCCGAACCAGCCACACGCCACCAACGCGCGGATCAGGCACGGCACGTTGGAACCGAGAATGCCGAACGACGAGCGCAGCAGCACCGGAAACGGAATGCCGTACTTGGTGCCGGGGAAGGCATTCAGGGTCAGCGGAATCAACACGATGACGTTGGCAAACAGAATCGCCAGCAGCGCTTCGCCAACGCTCAAGCCGAAATAGGCGGTGAGCACGCCGCCGAGGGTGTAGGTCGGCACGCAAATCGACATCCCGACCCACAGCGCGGTGATGTGCCATTTGTTCCAGGTGCGTTCGCGCACCTTGGTCGGTGCCATGTCGTGGTTGTAGCGGGGACTGTCGAGGACATCACTGCCCGCTTCGAGCTCGTACAAGCCGTCGCGCTCGGTCACTTGTGATCTGGTCTGTTGCATGGCCGCTCCACTGTTCTTCTGATTATTTTTTGCTCATCAGGCGGCTGGCGCATACGGCGCCAGCCGGACGATGGCCGGAGGAACTGACAACTTTCATGCACCGGCCATGGTGTCAGCGGCGGCATCAATAAACGTGCCGGGTCTGGCGCTTAACGCTTGGGCGGTGCACTGCACGCTTTGCAACTTTCTGATATTCATCAGTTTTAATTGAATATTCGATGAGTCCGGGAAAACTTGTCTGAACGCTCAGGCTAAACGTCGGGCAAGTTGTCCGAAGTGTCAGGACTCAAACTGGTGCACTGCATTTATTTTTGTCGGTGAACCCGCAACCGCAGCACAACTTCAAGCGGCTGATTTCACATAGGAAATCTTGCTCATATTTCCATCCTGTCAAGTGCGTCAAAATGGTGAGCAGCCTCACCATTTTGGTGATTTTCATTATTTATCCTTATTTATCAATAGCTTGAAAGAGCTATAAGCTTATAAAAAATATTCTTGATCATTCTTGAAATCGCGACTAGTTTCTATTCCTGACAGCGATGACAGGAATAAGAACTGCGCCGCTGTACTTCAATAAAACATCTAGAACCGACACAAGTCGGTCATGCCTGCGAGGAATCCGGAATGTCTCTGTTGATCCGTGGCGCCACCGTTGTTACCCATGATGAAAGTTACCGCGCCGACGTCTATTGCGCTGACGGCTTGATCAAAGCCATTGGTGAAAACCTCGACATTCCCGCCGGCGCAGAAATGCTCGACGGCAGTGGCCAGTACCTGATGCCCGGCGGCATCGATCCGCATACGCATATGCAACTGCCGTTCATGGGCACCGTTGCCAGCGAGGATTTTTACAGCGGCACCGCTGCCGGCCTGGCCGGCGGCACCACCTCGATTATCGATTTCGTGATTCCCAATCCGCAGCAATCGCTGATGGAAGCGTTTCATCAGTGGCGCGGCTGGGCGCAAAAGTCTGCGTCGGACTATGGCTTCCACGTCGCGATCACTTGGTGGAGCGAGCAGGTGCGCGAGGAAATGGCCGAGCTGGTCAGCCACCACGGCATCAACAGCTTCAAGCATTTCATGGCCTACAAGAACGCGATCATGGCCGCCGACGACACTCTGGTGGCGAGTTTCGAGCGCTGCCTGGAACTTGGTGCGGTGCCGACCGTGCACGCGGAAAATGGCGAGCTGGTCTATCACCTGCAACGCAAGCTGATGGCCCAGGGCATTACCGGGCCGGAAGCGCATCCGCTGTCGCGGCCTTCGCAGGTCGAAGGTGAAGCCGCGAGCCGGGCGATCCGCATTGCCGAAACCATCGGCACGCCGTTGTATCTGGTGCACGTTTCCACCAAGGAAGCTCTGGACGAAATCACCTACGCACGCAGCAAGGGCCAGCCGGTTTACGGCGAGGTGCTGGCCGGGCACTTGCTGCTCGACGACAGCGTCTATCAACACCCGGACTGGCAGACCGCCGCCGGCTACGTGATGAGCCCGCCGTTCCGTCCGCGCGGCCATCAGGAGGCGCTGTGGCACGGGCTGCAGAACGGCAATCTGCACACCACCGCCACCGACCACTGCTGCTTCTGCGCCGAGCAGAAAGCCGCCGGCCGCGACGACTTCAGCAAGATTCCCAACGGCACCGCCGGTATCGAAGACCGCATGGCAGTGTTGTGGGATGAAGGCGTCAACTCCGGACGATTGTCGATGCAGGATTTCGTCGCGCTGACCTCCACCAACACCGCGAAGATATTCAATCTCTATCCACGCAAAGGTGCGATCCGCGTGGGCGCCGATGCCGATCTGGTGCTGTGGGATCCGCAAGGCACTCGGACCATTTCCGCCAAGACCCACCATCAGCAGGTGGACTTCAACATCTTCGAAGGCAAGACCGTGCGCGGCGTGCCGAGCCACACCGTCAGCCAGGGCCGCGTGGTCTGGGCCGACGGCGACCTGCGCGCCGAACGCGGCGCCGGACGCTACATCGAACGGCCGGCCTACCCGGCGGTGTTTGATTTGTTGAGCAAGCGGGCGGAGTTGCATAAGCCGACTGCCGTCAAACGCTGACCCCTAGTGATCGTTCCCATGCTCTGCATGGGAATGCAGCCCGGGACGCTCTGCGTCCCATTGGAACGCAGAGCGTCCCTTGAGGCATTCCCACGCAGAGCGTGGGAACGATCAACCACTGCCCACCAGAGGCAGCACCTCAATTAGCCATGAGGCCATAAACCGTGATCGAGACCCTGAACCACCTTCCCCACCCGCACGAAAGCGCGGCCGCCCTCGCCGGCCATTTCACTGATCTGGCGCCGCCGCTCAATGCCCGGCAGGCGCATCTGGAAGCCTCGCGCTGCCTGTATTGCTACGACGCGCCTTGCGTCAACGCATGCCCCAGCGAAATCGATATCCCGTCGTTCATCCGCAACATCCATCAGGACAACGTTCAGGGCGCGGCGCAAAAGATCCTCTCGGCAAACATCCTCGGCGGCAGTTGCGCGCGGGTCTGTCCGACGGAAATCCTCTGCCAGCAGGCCTGCGTGCGCAACAACGCGCAGGAATGCGCGCCGGTGCTGATTGGTCTGCTGCAACGTTATGCCGTGGACAACGCGCATTTCGCCGAGCATCCGTTCCAGCGCGCCCCGGCCACAGGCAAACGTATCGCCGTGGTCGGCGCCGGGCCGGCCGGGTTGTCCTGCGCCCATCGCAGCGCGATGCACGGGCATGACGTGGTGATTTTCGAAGCACGGGAAAAGGCCGGCGGGCTCAACGAGTACGGCATCGCCAAGTACAAACTGGTCGATGACTACGCGCAGAAGGAGCTGGACTTTCTCCTGCAGATTGGCGGGATAGAAATCCGCCACGGCCAGAAACTCGGTGCAAATCTTACTCTCAGCGAACTGCATCAACAGTTTGACGCGGTATTCCTCGGCCTCGGCCTGAATGCCAGCAAGCAACTCGGTCTGGCCCACGAAGACGCGCCGGGCCTGCTCGCCGCCACCGACTACATCCGCGAACTGCGCCAGGCCGATGACCTCACGCAACTGCCCTTGGCCGAACGCTGCATCGTTCTCGGCGCCGGCAACACCGCGATCGACATGGCCGTGCAAATGGCCCGCCTCGGCGCGCGCGACGTTAATCTGGTGTATCGCCGTGGTGCGGCAGACATGGGCGCCACCCACCATGAGCAGGACATCGCCAAAGCCAATCAGGTGCGATTGCTGACCTGGGCCCAGCCGGAGCAAGTGTTGCTCGATGATCAGGGCCGCGTGCGCGGCATGCGTTTCGCCCGCACCGATCTGGTTGAAGGCCGTCTGCAAACCACCGGAGAAACCTTCGAGCTGGCTGCCGATGCGATCTTCAAAGCCATCGGCCAGAGCTTCGATGACAGCGCTCTCAGCGATCCGTTGGCGCGCGAGCTCAAACGTCAGGGCGAACGCATCGAGGTCGATGAACACCTGCGCACCAGCGTCCCCGGCGTGTATGCCGGCGGCGACTGCACCAGCCTCGATCAGGACCTCACCGTGCAAGCAGTGCAGCACGGCAAACGCGCCGCCGAGGCGATCAACGCTCAACTGATGCTCAACGTGGAGGCTGCGTAAATGGCCGATCTCTCGATAGTCTTCGCCGGTATCAAAGCGCCCAACCCGTTCTGGCTGGCTTCCGCGCCGCCCACCGACAAGGCCTACAACGTGGTCCGCGCGTTCGAAGCGGGCTGGGGTGGCGTGGTCTGGAAAACCCTGGGTGAGGATCCGGCGGCGGTCAACGTTTCCTCGCGTTATTCGGCGCATTACGGTGCCAATCGCGAAGTGCTGGGCATCAACAACATCG
This sequence comes from Pseudomonas sp. Sample_20, assembly GCF_004307585.1. NCBI lineage: Bacteria > Pseudomonadati > Pseudomonadota > Gammaproteobacteria > Pseudomonadales > Pseudomonadaceae > Pseudomonas > Pseudomonas sp. Sample_20. Next base: position 26,615 of record NZ_RCOA01000108.1, read on the forward strand.
AACTGATCACCGACCGCTCGCTGGAAATCAACCTGCGCGAAATCACCCAGGTGAAGAAGGACTGGCCGGATCGCGCGCTGATCGTGTCGCTGATGGTGCCGTGTGTCGAGGAGTCGTGGAAACACATTCTGCCGCTGGTCGAAGCCACCGGCGCCGACGGCATCGAACTCAACTTCGGCTGCCCCCACGGCATGCCCGAACGCGGCATGGGCGCGGCGGTCGGCCAGGTGCCGGAGTATGTCGAACAGGTGACGCGCTGGTGCAAGACGTACTGCTCGCTGCCGGTGATCGTCAAACTCACCCCGAACATCACCGACATCCGCGTCGCTGCCCGGGCGGCGCATCGTGGTGGCGCCGATGCGGTGTCGCTGATCAACACGATCAACTCGATCACCAGCGTCGACCTGGACCACATGGTCGCCCTGCCCACCGTCGGCAGCAAAAGCACCCACGGCGGTTATTGCGGTTCGGCGGTCAAGCCAATTGCGCTGAACATGGTCGCGGAAATCGCCCGTGATCCGCAGACCCAGGGCTTGCCGATCTGCGGCATCGGCGGCATCGGCAGCTGGCGCGACGCGGCGGAGTTCATGGCGCTGGGCAGCGGCGCGGTGCAGGTGTGCACGGCGGCGATGCTGCATGGTTTTCGCATTGTCGACGAGATGAAGGACGGCTTGTCGCGGTGGATGGACAGCCAGGGTTACGCCAATATCGCCGAGTTTTCCGGGCGCGCCGTGGGCAACACCACGGATTGGAAGTACCTCGATATCAACTACCAGGTGATCGCGAAGATCGACCAAGAGGCGTGCATCGGTTGCGGGCGTTGCCACATTGCTTGCGAAGACACGTCACACCAGGCGATCGGCAGTTTGAAACAGGCCGACGGTACGCATAAATATGAAGTGATCGATGAGGAATGTGTGGGCTGCAATCTGTGCCAGATCACCTGCCCCGTGGCCGACTGCATCGAGATGGTGCCGATGGACACGGGCAAGCCGTTTCTGGACTGGAATCATGATCCGCGCAATCCCTATCACGTCGCGGTTTAATTGATCGTTCCCACGCTCCTGCGTGGGAATGCAGCCCGGGACGCTCTGCGTCCCATTGGAACGCGGAGCGTCCCTGGAAGCATTCCCACGCGGAGCGTGGGACCGATCAAATCCATAATCGACACGGTCTTTCAGGTCGATGTACCTTTCAATACACCTCGGTCGGCCCCCTCTCCCTCTGGGAGAGGGCTGGGGTGAGGGTAAGCCCTTGATGGTGCTCTTCAAGGCTCCAGCCCGATCCCGCGCAAAATCACAGCTGTCACGGTCTGCACCGCACGCTCGAACTGCATATCCGACAACGGCTGGTGATCATTGAGAATATTCACCTGATGATCAAAGTCGGCGTAGTGCTGGGTCGACGCCCAGATCATGTACAGCAAACCCGACGGCTCCACCGGCAGGATCCGCTTGTCCTCGACCCACTGGCGAATCTTCGCCTCCTTCATCTTCGCCCAGTCATACAGGCTCGCATCCAGCGCTTCGCCCAGGGTCGGCGCGCCGTGGATGATCTCGTTGGCCCAGACTTTCGAGCCATAGGGCCGGCTGCGCGAATGATTCATCTTGGCGCGGATGTAACTGCTCAGCACCACGCGCGGGTCGTCGAACATCTCGAAGCACAGCGCGTCCTGCTTCCACACTTCCAGCAGATCGAACAGCACTGCGCTGTACAGCTCGCTCTTGGTGCTGAAGTAGTAATGCAGATTGGAACGCGGCAACTGCACTTCGGCAGCGATGTCCGCCATGGCGGTGCTGCCGAAGCCTTTTTCGGCGAAAACCTTTTCCGCCGCCAGCAGGATTTTCTCGACGTTACTGCGGCGAATCTCGATCTTGTGATTGCCCATGTGGGCTCCCTGACAACAGCGTTGCGCAAGACTAGCATCCGCTCTGATCCGGGCGCGACCGCCGCCAACAAAACTTCACAGGTGCAGGCGCTATGGCACAGCGCTCACACCGATAGGCGTTGGTTCACTCACGCCCAAATTGCCTTCGACCTGCCCGGCCATGTGCAACGTGCCGGCCATTACCCCCGTGGTCGGATTTTGCAGCAGCTTCTGCCAGGCCTTGTCGAAGGTGTTGCCCAGGCTGCTGCGAATCAGCGCTTCACTGTCGGGGCGGTCGTTGGCCTGGATGATTGCGCGTATGCCGGCCACGCCGACCGAAATCATCGCCCCGGCCAGTTTCCCGGCTGCTGCCGCCACCGCACTGGCGGCGCCGCGCGGGGCCATTTCGGCTTCGATGCGCTGGCTGGCGCGCTTGGCCACCGGGGCCATGGCTGCTTCGGTGGAAGAGATGCCCTTGGCGCCGCCGTCGGTGTGGATCTTATCGATCAGCGCGGCGTACGCCGGGAGGGTGTTCAGCGGCTCGGTGCTGATGACTTTGAACAGCGAAGCATCCCGCGCCGGCGGCGGGCCGAGGGCGATGGCCGGGATCTTCTGCAAACGCCCGTTGAGCTGCGCCATCGGCACACCGTGACGCTGGGCGATGAGCGGCATCTGCTGCGCCATCAACTGCGCGTAGAACGCCGTGGCCTGCGCCAGGATCGCATCCGGATCGATCTCCACTGCTACCGGCGCGAGGACTTTTTCCTGATATTGCTCAAGCAGATACGCCGCCAGCCGTTTCGCCGAAGCATCCTGCTCACCGCCGGCGCTGATCGTGTACCAACTGACCTTCATCGACAGCCATTCCTGGGTCCAGTAGCTGCTGAACCAAGGGATGAAATTTTCTTCAGTTTGCTGATAGACCCGAGTGCGCCAATGTTCCATCGAGCCACGGGCGAACAGCTTGACCTGCTCGGTGGCCTGTTGCGATGCGCTGAGGATCTCGCGGTCGATCTGCTGCCAGGTTTGCGCCGACACCACCACCGCCTGCGGCGCGCTCACCGGCGCCCGAGCCGAGGAGGCGCAGCCGGCCAGCAGAAACAGTGCGGCGACGACCAGCGCGCGTGGGTTCACGGTGGTGGTGTCCTTTGGCTTGGGGAGGTGCAGGTTTGAGTATAGGCAGGTCAGTCGATTTCGATGCTGAAGGTTCCGGCCTCTTCGCGAGCAGGCTCGCTCCCACATCTGAATGCCTTGCACCTGTGGGAGCGAGCCTGCTCGCGAAGGCGCCAACAGCAGCACCACAAACCTCAACCATCACCACCATCGATATCCACCATCGCCACGATTGCCTTCCGCCCTCCCATGATGAAAGGCACGATTGACTCATCCGAAACACAACGAGGCGTTCACACCATGATCCACACCCAAGTCACCCTCTCCGTGAGTTTCCCGGTGTTCGGCAGCAACTACTACCAACAGCACGTCGTGCCGCGCAAGGCGCAGACGCTGGTGTTCAACAAGGATTTCGACGATCTGCTGATGCCCGCCGCCAGCAACCATTTCAGCAATGAAGTGGTCGGCCTCAACGATCAGTTCCGTTTTCTGAGCGACATACTCGCCACCCATTTGCTCGATCACGAGGCCTCGGTGCCTGCGCGATCCCGCGTCCAGGCGAACGCTCGTTTTTTCAACTGAAGGCTGATGCACAGAGGGCGTTCCTTTAACGGGAACGCCCTCTTCATTCAATCAGTCATCATCGCGATCACGGTGATAACGACGGCCATCGCGGCGGTCGTCATCGCGGTCATCCCAGCGCCGGTCATGGTCGTAATAGCGGCCATGGTCGCGGTCGTAGTGCCGGCCATGGCGGTGGTCATCATCAAAATCCGCAATACAGCCGCTCAGCAATACGGCGGCGGTCACAGTGAGCAGCATGGTTGTCGCTTGCTTCATTCAACACTTCCCTAAAACCCAAGGTCTTGACGACGGAAATCGCCACGCTGCCCGCGTCTTCGGGACGCAGTGCGCGCAGCCGCAGATACGACCGGGCAAAAGCGCGTTGATTCAGTGGCCACTATCGACCGTTTGTCGGCTTGTTCGTCGCAGCCAAACAGCGGCGTAACGCCACCTATACTGCTTGCAACCTACCCCCATGCAATGGATCTGCGCCCTCAATAACAATAAGCAGAGGTGGATCATGGTCTGGCAGCAAATCTACGACCCGTTCGGCAACCCGGTACTCTCCACGCTGATGGCCGCAGTGCCGGTGGTGGTGATGCTCGCGGCGCTGGCGTTCTTTCACGTCAAGGCGCATCTGGCGGCGCTGTTGGCGCTGGCGTCGGCCCTGCTGATCTCGATTTTCGCCTTCGACATGCCGGCGGGCATGGCCGGTTCGGCGGCGTTGTTCGGCGCGGCGAACGGCTTGCTGCCGATCGGCTGGATTGTGCTCAACATCATCTTTCTGCATCGCCTGACCACCGAAAACGGTTCGTTCAAAGTGCTGCAGGATTCTCTAGCGCGCATCACCGATGACCGACGTTTGCAATTGCTGCTGATCGCCTTCTGTTTCGGTGCGTTCTTCGAAGGTGCGGCAGGCTTTGGCACGCCGGTAGCGGTGACCGGGGCGATTCTGATCGGCCTGGGTTTTTCGCCATTGGCCGCATCGGGTCTGGCGCTCATCGCCAATACCGCGCCCGTCGCTTTCGGTGCGCTGGGCACACCGATCATCACCTTGGCCAAAGTCACCGGGCTGGATGAGATGGAGCTGTCGATGATGGTCGGCCGGCAGTTGCCGTTCTTCTCGGTGCTGGTGCCGTTCTGGTTGATCTGGGCGTTTGCCGGGTGGCGCAAGATGCTGGAGGTGTGGCCGGCGATTCTGGTGGCTGGGGTGAGTTTCGCCATCCCGCAATTTCTCGTGTCGAACTACCACGGGCCGATGCTTGTTGACGTGATCGCTGCGCTGATTTCCATGGCGTGTCTGACGCTGTTCCTCAAGGTATGGAAACCGGCGACCATCCACACCTCGGCAGCGCTGTCCGGGCGCGTCGACAACTCGAAAGTCGATGAAGAAACAGTCACCGCCAGCGCTGCGTTCAGCGATCAGGCGCGCCCGGCAGTGATGCGTGCGTGGATGCCGTGGATCATTCTCACGGTGTTCGTGTTTGCCTGGGGCACCCAGGGTTTCAAGAACATGTTCGATACGCGCCCAGTGATCGACCCGGTCACGCAATCGGCCAAGCTCGACCCGCAAGGCAAACCGATGCGCGAGGCCAATCCGATCTTCGCCCCGGCGGTGACCTTCACCGGTCTGCATCTGCAAATAGAAAAAGTGCCGCCCGTGGTCGCGGCGCCGAAAGCCGAGGAAGCGATTTACAAGTTCACCTGGCTGACCGCGACCGGCAGCGGGATTTTGCTGGCGGCGATTGTTGGCGGTCTGCTGATGGGGTATTCGATCCCGCAACTGATCAAGCAGTACCTGCGCACGTTGTGGGTGGTGCGATTTTCGTTGATCACGATTGCGGCGATGCTCGCGCTGGGCTTCCTCACGCGCTATTCGGGGCTGGATGCGACCATGGGCCTGGCGTTCGCGGCGACGGGGATTTTCTATCCGATGTTCGGCACGCTGCTCGGCTGGCTGGGGGTGGCGCTGACCGGCTCGGACACCGCTTCGAACGTGCTGTTTGGCGGCTTGCAACGGGTGACCTCGGAACAGCTGGGTATCAGTCCGGTGCTGATGGCGGCAGCGAACAGTTCCGGTGGGGTGATGGGCAAGATGGTCGACGCGCAGTCGATCGTCGTCGCCTCCACCGCGACCCGTTGGTATGGGCATGAGGGCGAGATTCTGCGTTATGTGTTCTTCCACTCGATCGTGCTGGCGATCCTGGTCGGCGGGCTGGTGACGTTGCAGGCGTATGTCGCACCGTTTACCTCGATGGTGGTGGGTGGGCCATAACTGCAAAACACAGCTCCACTGTGGGAGCGAGCCTGCTCGCGAAGAGGTCGGCACATCCAGCAGCGGCTGGGTCTGACCCGACGCTTTCGCGAGCAGGCTCGCTCCCACAGGTCAATTGATGAGCTCAGCACATAACTCTTTAGCGCAAATCCGACAAAACCTTTTCCCTCCCGCTGCGGTCACTCCTTTTACGAGACTGGCATGCATGCCGGCGCGCCCGTTTGGGCCTTTTGCAATCCTGCCGCCCGATGAGAGAAAAGGAATCGAACCATGCCGATTTCCCGACGCAATTTCATGATCCTCGGCGCCGTAACCGCGACGGCGTTCGCCATGCCCCCCTTTATCAGCCTCAAGGCCTACGCGGCCAGTCTGGAGCAACCGGCCATGAGTCAAGTGACCCTGCAAGTCAACGGTAAACCGCAAACCCTCGAAGTAGACACCCGCACTACCCTGCTCGACGCCCTGCGCGAACACCTGCACCTGACCGGCACCAAAAAAGGCTGCGACCACGGCCAGTGCGGCGCCTGCACGGTGATCGCCGACGGTCGGCGGATCAATTCCTGCCTGACCCTCGCAGTCATGCACGACGGCAGTGACGTGACCACCATCGAAGGCCTCGGCATGCCGGACAAGCTGCACCCGATGCAGGCCGCGTTCATCAAGCACGACGGTTACCAGTGTGGCTATTGCACTCCAGGGCAGATCTGCTCGGCGGTCGCCGTGCTCAAGGAAATCCGCGACGGCATTCCCAGCCACGTCAGCCCGAGCCTGACCGAGCCGCCGAAACTGATCGCCGCCGAACTGCAGGAGCGCATGAGCGGCAATATCTGCCGTTGCGGCGCTTACTCGAACATCATCGAAGCCATCACTGAAGTTGCGGAGGTGCCGGCATGAGAGCCTTCAATTACAGCCGCGCCGACTCACCTGCGGCAGCCGCTTCCCAGGCTGCGCACGTCGAAGGCGCCAAGTTCATCGCCGGCGGCACCAACCTGCTCGACCTGATGAAACTCGACATCGAAACCCCAGTCCACCTGATCGACATCAACCACCTCGGCCTGGACCAGATCGAAGCCACACCCGAAGGCGGACTGCGCATCGGCGCGCTGGTGCGCAACACCGATCTGGCCGCCGACGCGCGCGTGCGCAAGGACTACGCCCTGCTCTCCCGCGCCTTGCTCGCCGGGGCTTCCGGGCAGTTGCGCAACATGGCGACCACCGCCGGTAACCTGCTGCAACGCACCCGCTGCCCGTACTTCTACGACACCCACCAGGCCTGCAACAAACGCAATCCGGGCAGCGGCTGCGCGGCGATCGGCGGGGTCACCCGGCAGCTGGGGATCATCGGCATCAGCGACGCTTGCATCGCCACCCACCCGAGCGACATGGCCATCGCCATGCGCGCGCTGGATGCGCAGATCGAAACGGTCAAGCCTGACGGCAGCACGCGCAGCATTGCCATGGCCGATTTCCATCAGTTGCCGGGCAGCACGCCGCACATCGAAACCAGCCTCACGCCCGGCGAATTCATTACCGCCGTGACCCTGCCGGCGCCGGTTGGCGGCACGCACATTTATCACAAGGTGCGGGATCGCTCGTCTTACGCGTTTGCCCTGGTCTCGGTCGGTCTGATCCTGCAAAAGGACGGCACGGGTCGCGTCGCTGTCGGCGGCGTTGCGCCGAAACCGTGGCGGGTCGAAGCCGCTGAAGCGTTGCTGCCCAAGGGTGCCAAAGCAGTCAGTGAACGCCTGCTTGAAGGCGCGACGCCCACCGATGACAACCAATTCAAACTGACACTGGTCGAGCGCACACTGGCCTCGGTGTTGGCGCAAGCGAGGGAAACCGCATGAAATTCGACACGCCCGCCACCACCAATCCCATCGACCGCCTGAAGGTCGTCGGCCAGCCCACCGAGCGCGTCGAAGGCCCGCTGAAAACCAGCGGCCAGGCCACTTACGCCTACGAACAACATGAAGCGGCGGCCAATCAGGCCTACGGCTTCATGGTCGATTCGGCGATCGCCAAAGGCCGGATCAAAGCCATTCATCTGGGCGAGGCCAAAGCGGCGCCCGGCGTGCTCGCGATCGTTACTGCCGAGAATGCCGGCAAGCTCGACAAGGGTGATTACAACGCTGCGCATCTGCTCGCTGGTCCCGAAGTGCAGCATTACCAGCAAGCCGTTGCATTGGTGGTTGCCGAGACCTTCGAACAGGCCCGCGCCGCCGCGCAATTGGTCAAGGTCGATTACGAAACCACCGAGGGCAAGTTCGATCTGGCCAGCGTCAAAGACCTCGGCGTCGAGCCGAAAGACGAGCTGCCCGACGTCAATCACGGCGACTTCGACAAGGCCTTCACCGCCGCACCGGTGCAGTTCGATCAGACCTACACCACGCCAGACCAGTCCCACGCGATGATGGAACCGCACGCCACACTGGCCGCGTGGAAAGGCGATCAGCTGACCGTGTGGACCTCGAACCAGATGGTCGCCTGGAGTGTCGGCGACATTGCGAAAACCCTCGGCCTGCCGAAGGAAAAAGTCCGCTTGATCTCGCCGTACATCGGCGGTGGTTTCGGCGGCAAGCTGTTTATTCGCGCCGACGTGATCCTCGCCGCTCTCGGCGCGCGCATGGCGGGGCGGCCGGTGAAAGTCGCCCTCGCCCGCCCGCAGATGGCCAACAACACCACCCATCGCCCGGCTACGATTCAGCGCATCCGCATGGCCGCCACGGCGGACGGCAAGCTGACCGCCATCGCCCATGAAGGCTGGTCAGGCAACCTTGCTGACGGCAAGGTCGAACTGGCCGCGCAACCGAGCCAGTTGCTCTATGCCGCAGAAAACCGCCGCGTCAGCATGCGCCTCGCCCCGCTCGACCTGCCCGAAGGCAACGCCATGCGCGCGCCGGGTGAAGCGCCGGGGCTGATGGTGCTGGAAATTGCCATGGACGAAATGGCCGAACAACTGAAGATGGACCCGGTACTGTTCCGCATCGCTAACGACACTCAAGTCGACCCGGTGAAAACCGAGCGGCCGTTCTCCCAACGCCAACTGGTCAAATGCCTGCAGATCGGCGCCGAGAAATTCGGCTGGGATCAGCGCAAGACGCAACCGGGCACCCGTCGTGAAGGCCGCTGGCTGATCGGCATGGGCGTGGCGGCGGCGTTTCGCAACAATTTGCTGGTCAAGTCCGGCGCCCGCGTGCGCCTGGAGCGTGACGGCAAGGTCGTTGTAGAAACGGACATGACCGATATCGGCACCGGCAGCTACACGATCATCGCGCAGACCGCTGCCGAGATGATGGGCGTTGGTCTCAATGATGTGGTGGTGCGTCTGGGCGATTCGGACTTCCCGGTCTCGGCCGGTTCCGGTGGCCAGTTCGGCGGCAACTGCTCGACCGCCGGGGTCTACGCTGCGTGCGTGAAATTGCGCGAAGCGGTGGCGGCCAAGCTCGGGCTGGCGGCGGATCAGGCGGAGTTCGCCGATGGACAGGTGCGGGTCGGCAGCAAGAGCCTGCCGCTGCGCAACGCGGCTGAAGGCGGCGCGCTGGTCGGCGAGGACAGCATCGAGTTCGGTGATCTGGCCGAGAAATATCAGCAATCGACCTTCGGCGCGCACTTCGTCGAAGTCGCCGTCGATGCCGCCACTGGCGAAGTTCGCGTACGGCGCATGTTGGCGGTTTGCGCTGCGGGGCGAATTCTCAACCCGACGTCGGCGCGCAGTCAGGTGATCGGCGCGATGACCATGGGCGTCGGCGCGGCGTTGATGGAAGAACTGGCGGTGGATAAGCGTCTGGGCTTTTTCGTCAACCATGACCTCGCCGGGTATGAGGTGCCGGTGCACGCCGACATCCCGCATCAGGAAGTGATTTTCCTCGAAGAAACCGATCCGATTTCATCGCCGATGAAGGCCAAGGGCGTGGGTGAATTGGGGATTTGCGGCGTGAGTGCAGCGGTGGCCAATGCGATCTACAACGCCACCGGCGCGAGGGTGCGGGAGTATCCGATTACGCTGGACAAGATTCTTGATTCGTTGCCGGAGATGATCTGAAGCGAAAAGCCCCTCATCGGAACGCCGCCCGCCTAGCCCTCTCTCAAAGGGAGAGGGGACCGATCCGGGTATATTCAGGATGTGCAGCGACGTGAAAGTCTTTCTGTGTATCCATAATCGCAACGGCAAGTTCAGGTCGATGCACATCGCAAGACACCTCGGTCGGCTCCCACTCCCCCGGGAGACGCTTGGGGTGAGTCGCATGCTGTTAGCGCACCTGCATGGGGTGCTAGGGGTCGAGTGGATTCACCACCACGTTTGCAGAATGCCGAACGTCTCGAGCATCCCCCAATCGGCTCCCTCTCCCTCGGGAGAGGGCTGGGGTGAGGGGAACGGTTTCACTCGGTCTTCGGATATTGCTCATCACCGACCTGCTCCATCCAGTCCACCACCTTGCCATCCAGCACTTCGGCAATCGCGATGTGACTCATCGCCGTCGTCGGCGTTGCCCCGTGCCAATGCTTGGCGCCCGGAGCAATCCACACGGTATCGCCCGGCCGGATTTCCCGCACTGGCTGACCCCACTCCTGCACGAAGCCTGCCCCCGAGGTAACGATCAATGTCTGCCCCAGCGGATGGGTATGCCATGCAGTGCGCGCGCCCGGCTCGAACGTTACGGTCGCACCACTGACCCGCGCCTCATCGGTGCCTTTGAACGGCGCATCCACCCGCACCGTGCCGGTAAACCAGTCAGCCGGGCCTTTGGCCGACGGTTGCGAGCCATTCGGTGTGACCGTGACACGGGGATTTTCGGTGGCCTGCACCTCACCAGCCAGCAGCGAGAGCGTCAGTGCGGAAGCAGCAATCGGGTTCATGGCATTTCCTCCAATAAATGATGCAACCACTGTAGCGATCCGCACTCTTTGGATAATCGACTAGAATCCGAAAAAACTTATGCAGGACAATCATCAATGCTTCGGGAAAACGCCACCGACCTGCTCGCCTTTCTCGCCGTCGCCCGTGAACGCAGTTTCACCAAGGCTGCGGCCAAACTCGGCGTGTCGCAATCGGCGCTCAGCCACACCATTCGCAGCCTCGAGGCGCGACTCGGCCTGCGCCTGCTGACCCGCACCACGCGCAGCGTGTCGCCGACCGAGGCCGGCGAACACTTGCTGCAAACCATCGGCCCGCGCTTCGAGGAGATCGAGGTGGAACTGGCCGCCCTGAGCAACCTGCGTGAAACCCCGGCGGGCAAGATCCGCATCAGCGCCACCGACCATTCGCTGAACTGGATCCTGCGTCCGGTGTTGCAGGATTTCCTGCCGCAATACCCGGATGTGTCCGTCGAGGTTTGCTGTGACTATGGTTTCGTCGACATCGCCGGCCAGGGCTTCGATGCCGGTGTGCGCCTGGGCGAGGACGTCGCCCAAGGCATGATCGCCACCCGTATCGGTCCGGACATGCGCATGGCGGTGGTCGGCTCCCCCGCCTATTTCGCCCGGCGCCCTGCGCCGCAAACCCCGCGCGACCTGACCGACCACGCCTGTAACAACCTGCGCCTGCCAACCAATGGCGGACTGTATTCGTGGGAGTTCGAAAAGGACGGTGAAAGCCTGAAAGTGCGCGTTGCCGGGCAGGTCACCCTGAATGGCGTGTATCCATTGCTCGACGCTGCGCTGGACGGTTTCGGGCTGAGCTACATCCCGGAAAACGTCGTTGCGCCGTTTCTGGCGGACGGTCGCCTGGTCCAGGTGCTGGGTGACTGGTGCCCGGCATTTTCCGGTTATCACCTGTACTACCCGAGCCGGCGCCAGGCAGCGCCAGCGTTTGCGTTGTTGCTGGAGGCGTTGCGCTATCGCGATTGACCCGGTTCAACCCAGCAACGCAATCAACTGATGCCGCTGCGCATCGGTCAGCATCGGCCCAAAACCGGCTCCGGCGTTGTCAGCCATGTAGCGCGGATTGCTGGTCCCGGGAATCACACAGGTCACCGCCGGGTGCGCCAAGAGAAATTTCAGTGCCAGTTGCGGCCAACTGTTGACCTGTACATCCGAGACCCACGCCGGCAGCGGCTTGCCTTTGAGCCGGGCGAGCAAATCGCCGCCGCCAAACGGCCGATTACAAATCACCGCGACCCCACGCTCGCGGCACAGCGGCAGGATGCGTTTCTCGACCGCACGATCATCCAGAGCGTAGTTGATCTGCAGAAAATCCAGCTTCTCGGCTTTCAGCACGGCCTCGACATCGTCATAGGCCGACGAGGTGTAATGGGTGATGCCGATGTAGCGAATCCGCCCCTGCTCCTGCCATTCGCGCAGGGTCGGCAAGTGGGTTTGCCAGTCGAGCAGGTTGTGAATCTGCATCAGGTCGATGCGCTCGGTTTGCAGCAGTCTGAACGACTGCTCCATCTGCGCGATGCCCTCTTTGCGCCCGCGCGTCCACACCTTGGTGGCGAGAAACGCCGGCGAGCGCGGTTCGTGGATCGACAGCAGTTCACCGGTGGTTTGCTCGGCGCGGCCGTACATGGGTGAGCTGTCGATCAGCGTGCCGCCCTTCCTGAACAGCGCTTCGAGGACGGCGGGCAACTGACGGTAAACCGGATCGCCCGGGGCGACGTCGAAACCACGATAGGTGCCCAACCCGACCATGGGCAGTGCCTCGGAGCTGGAAGGGATGGCGCGAGTCTGCATGGTCTGGTCTCCTGCCGTGGGCGGCGCAGTGGCGGTCGGCGCTACGCTGCCGGCCAACGCCCGATCAATGGTGAGCAGCGCCGCAGCCTGGGCAGCCAGCGTGAGCAAGCGGCGACGTGAGTAACCCTCAGTGTGGCGCATGCGAGCCCTCCTGCTGCGCGGATCTGTTGCACGGTGTGTGCGCCGGCTGTCAGGAGCAGTCGCTGAACTACACTGCCACAGCCAACCTCTCTCCCCGTTAAAAGTAGCCGAATGTCTCGAACCCTGATGTCACTCGTCGTTTTCATCATTGCCGTGTACCTGGTGCTGTGCGCCGCGCTGTTCGTGTTTCAGCGCTCGCTGATCTGGTTTCCCCAGCCTGCCGCCGTGGTTACAGCGGACTCGCGAATGAAACTGTCGATGCCGGATGCCGAGGTCTGGGTGACAACTCGAGAGCGCAGCGGAACGCGCGCACTGATTTATTTCGGCGGCAATGCCGAGGACGTATCGCGAAATCTGCCGGAATTCACTGAGGCGTTTCCTGGCTACGCGCTGTATTTCCTGCATTACCGGGGTTTTGCTGACAGCACTGGCTCGCCATCGGAAGCCGCGATTGCCGAAGATGCGCTGGCGCTGTTCGATCAGGTCTATGCCAGCCATCCGCAAGTCGCTGTGGTTGGTCGCAGCCTCGGTTCGGGCGTGGCGGTGCGCCTGGCCAGTCAGCGGCCGGTGCAGAATCTGATTCTGGTGACCCCGTTCAACAGCCTCGAGGAAATCGCCGAACGGCAATACCCATGGGTGCCGGTGAAATGGTTGCTCAAGGATCGTTTTGAATCGGGCAAATACGCGGCGCATATTCGCGCACCGACGTTGCTGTTGGCGGCCAGTGATGACGAAGTGATAGGACGCAGCAGTACGCAGCGACTGTTCGAGCGTTTTCCTGCGGGCGTGGCGACGCTGAAGGTGGTGCCGGATTCGGGGCACAACTCGATATCCGAGCGGGGGGAGTATTTGCGGTGGATGGGGGATGTGTTGAATCGCTGAAAGGTTTAGCGAGCAGGCTCACTCCCACATGGGTTTTCTGCAGTTGCCAGGACTCTGGTCCAACACCGAACCCTGTGGGAGTGAGCTTGCTCACGAAAGCGCCGAGTCAGCCAATTCTTCCATGGCTGGCACACTGCCTTCGCGAGCAAGCTCGCTCCCACATGAGTGAGTGCTTGAGGCTATGGCAGGCTGCCGCTTCGCGCATTCTCATCACTTGGCGTAGCCGGACGCGGCATGACGTGTTGATGGCCGGTCGGGTCGTTGAGCTGGATGACATTACCCTTCTGCCACGCATCAGCCCCCGTTGCGACAGGCGCCGGTTTGATCTCGGCGCGGGCCTTTTTCTTCTCCGCGCTATCAATGCCCAGACGCTGATCGCGCTGGCGGACCATTTGTGCATCGGCCTGACCGTCAGCGGTAAAGCCCATCATCAACTGCGGCACGCCCAGCGGCAGTTGCTTGTCCTGATCGGTGTGCCAGGTGTGCCAGGTCTTGCCGTAGGTATTGGCGAGCTTTTCCATCAAGCGCGTTTCTGCCACTTGCGGGATGCCCGGCGCGACCAACTGGCCGGAAGTCACTTCGTGGGCATGGCTGTGCCACAAGGCTTTTTCTTGTGCCGGCAATTGCGTAAACAGGCGCTGACTGATGATGTATTCCACGCCCATCAACTTCGCTTCAGCCGTGTTGCCGTCGTAGATCACGCACTGGAACACTTCTTCGTTGAGCGCCGAGCAGTAATGGTGTGCTTCCATCTGCGCGCCGGGATGACCGTTGTAAAAATGAAAGCCATCAAGGTACATGTTCAACGCGCGGATCGGCGGCTTGTCCTGCAACCACTGCGCGCCGACTTCGAGCATCTCGGTGTCGGAGGCCTTGGCCTGGCCGGGTGTCTGCACCGGCGAATCGGTGTTGCTCATGGCGCAACCGGTCAATGCGGCGACCATCAAACCGATAGGAACCCAACGTCCCTGTGAGGTTGTCGTACGCATGTTTCACTCCTCGAACTTTCAGTGACGGGCGCGTGCTGGCCCTGTTCTGCAACTGAAAGCAGGAGAACGGCAGAGTTCGAAAAAGCTGCGTGCGGATCAGACTGGAGAGATCGTCGCCAGCACGCCGATCAGAATGGTCAAGGTCAGAAAGCCGCCGAGAAAAATCGCCATCTTGTACATGTTGCGCTCCTTGAGGCTGGGTGTGCGGTGCACCGGACGCTGCGGGATGAGGTCGGAGGGTGACTGGCCGCACTGCCGGGGCATTCTGAGCCTGTGGCTGTACTGAATACAGAGGCAGATGAAACAGAAAAATACGGATCAGATGCGCATCTGATCCGCTTCGGGCATGAAGCGGTATTCAGGCTGAGACTTGAGGATCCACTTTCGGCGCGGTTGATCTACAGTCATTGCCGACCGACAACAAGAAAAACCGGAGTGACCATGCCCGACCTCGCCTTGCAGCCCAACGTCGCCGCGTCCCTCGAGCGCTGGCACGAGATGATCCGCAGCGGCAATCTCAAAGCCCTGCCCGAACTGCTCGATCCGCAAGCTGTGTTCCGCTCGCCCATGGCCCACACGCCCTACCCCGGCGCGCCGGTGGTGGCGATGATCCTCAACACCGTGTTCGAAGTCTTCGAAGATTTCGTCTATCACCGCGAATTGGCGACGGCGGATGGCCTGAATGTGATTCTCGAATTCAGCGCCAGAGTCGGCAGCAAGGAACTCAAAGGTATCGACATGATTCGCTTCGATGAGCACGGCAAGATTGTCGAGTTCGAAGTGATGGTGCGGCCGCTGAGCGGGTTGCAGGCACTGGGCGAAGAAATGGGTCGGCGACTCGGTGCTTATCTCGCGTCCGCAAAAGCCTGAATCCACCCCGCATAAAAAAACCCACTGACCGTCGCCGGTTCAGTGGGTTTTGTGTGTCAGGGGTCTGCTTACAGAGCCATGTCACGTGCAGCGTTTTCCTTCGGCGCTACGGCTTTGTCAGCCGCAGGTGCCGCCGGAGCAGCTACCTGACCGATCACTGGAGGCGTCGGCAGTTCGAGGATTTTCGCGGTGTAAGCCCACTCAGCAGCCACTTTGGCCGGATCGCTGTTCAGCTGGGTGCCGTAGCTTGGCACGATCTGGTGCAGCTTGGTCTGCCACTCAGGGGTTGCGACTTTGTCTTTGAAGACTTTCTGCAGCACGCTCAGCATGATCGGTGCAGCGGTCGACGCGCCTGGCGATGCGCCCAGCAGGCCGGCGATCGAGCCGTCTTGCGAAGCAACGATCTCGGTGCCCAGTTTCAGCACGCCGCCAGCGGCTTCATCACGCTTGATGATTTGCACGCGCTGGCCGGCTTGCCACAGGCGCCAGTCTTCGGCTTTGGCGTTCGGGAAGTATTCCTTCAGCGCGTTCAGACGGTCTTCATCCGACAGCATCAACTGACCGGCAAGGTACTCGACCAGCGGGTATTCCTTGATGCCGACCTTGGTCATTGGCCAGATGTTGTGGGTGGTGGTGCTGGTCAGCAAGTCGAAGTACGAACCTTCCTTGAGGAACTTGGTGCTGAAGGTCGCGAACGGGCCAAACAGAATGCCGCGCTTGCCATCCAGAACACGGGTGTCCAGGTGCGGAACCGACATCGGTGGCGCGCCAACCGAAGCCTTGCCGTAGGCCTTGGCCAGGTGTTGCTCGGCAATCGTCGGGTTCTCGGTCACCAGGAACGAACCGCCAACCGGGAAGCCTGCGTATTCCTTGGCTTCAGGAATGCCCGACTTCTGCAGCAGGTGCAGGGCACCGCCGCCAGCGCCGATGAACACGAACTTGGCGTCGGTTTCGGTCTTGCTGCCGTCTTTGAGGTTTTTGTAGCTCACACGCCAGGTGCCGTCGGCGTTCTTGGTGATGTCTTCGACTTCGCTCGACAGTTTCAGATCGAAGTTTGGTTTGGTTTGCAGGTGAGCGGCGAACTGGCGGGTGATTTCGCCGAAGTTCATGTCCGTACCCAGCGGGCTCCAGGTAGCCGCGATTTTCTGGTTCGGGTCACGCCCTTCCATCATCAGCGGTACCCACTTCTTGATCACAGCCGGATCTTCGGAGTACTGCATGCCGGCGAACAGCGGGCTCGCCTGCAGGGCTTCGTAGCGCTTTTTCAGGAACTTGATGTTGTCATCGCCCCACACGAAGCTCATGTGCGGTGTGGTGTTGATGAACGAGCGAGGGTTCTTCAGCACGCCCTGCTGAACCTGCCAGGCCCAGAACTGACGGGAAACCTGGAACGCTTCGTTGATCTCGACAGCTTTCGGGATCGTTACGTTGCCCTTGTCGTCTTCCGGGGTGTAGTTCAGCTCGGCAAGAGCCGAGTGACCGGTACCGGCGTTGTTCCAGCCGTTGGAGCTTTCCAGGGCGACGCCATCGAGGCGCTCGACCATTTCCATCGACCAGGTCGGTTCCAGCTCATTGATCCACACACCCAGGGTGGTGCTCATGATGCCGCCGCCGATCAGCAGGACGTCAACTTTCTTGGCTTCGGCAGCATTGGCAGACGACATCCCCATCGCCAAAGCCAGACCGAGCAAGGCTGTGTTCACTTTCTTAAACATCTGTTGCACCTATGATAAAACGCCTTCCGCCCGTCGTTGTTATCAGTCTGCGTTGCGCTTTGCTGACGCTCAGGCTGGCGTCGCGCAATCCGGCACACTTCAATATTGACGGGTGGGCACACAAGGCCGACATGTGGCATCGACCTCAGTTAATGTCCCTTCTGAACTGACTTCTTATCGTTATTGGCTTCAGCTGCTTGAGCGACAGGGATCCCGTCGGCCCGCCCAAAGGCCAGCCAACCGAATTAAGTCAAAGAAAATTTGGCGCGGAGAATATCACGTCAGGGCGAACCCGCGCGTCTGTTCCCGACTTGAAAGTCTTTTTCCGCTCAGAGACTTATCGGCCATCGGCAACCAAACATGACTGCGATCAGGCATTGGCCTGCAAAGTTTTTTGCGCGATACGCATCGCAAGTTGATAAATCATCGCCAACGGCTCGTTGTTCATGGAGAAAATAACCTGCTAAGTTGTACGATGACTGACGAACAAAGCCAGTCATCCCAACCCAATAACAACAAGGAAACAACATGACCAAATCCCGCCTCCTCATCGGTTTATTCTGCGCCTTCAGCGCCTGCGCCATGGCCGCCCCTGCCCCGGCGGAAAGAGAAGTCGCCGAAGCAGTTGATCACCTAACTCAGGCGATGCTGCATAAAGACATCGCCGAGTTGAACGCTCTGACCGCGCCGAACCTGACCTACGGCCACTCCAGCGGGAAGATTCAGGACAAGCAGGAATTCATCGCCGACATCGAAACCGGCCGCAGCGCATTCAAGACCCTGGAGATGCAGAAGCAGACCATCACGATGTCCGGCGATACCGCATTGGTGCGCCACCACTTCTCCGCGCAGGCGTTGAAGGGGACTGAGGTGATTCCGACCGAGATCGAAAATTTCCAGATCTGGCAGAAACAGGGTGGGAAATGGTTGTTGGTGGGACGACAGGCGTTCAGGTTTTGATTAAGGGAACATTGGCCTGATTCAGTGTTGCCCGAGCTGGCCTCATCGCGGGCAAGCGCGCTCCCACAGTGGATGATGGTGTACACACCGTTGCATTCACAACATCAGACCTTGTGGGAGCTGGCTTGCCAGCGATAAGGCCGTGATAGACACCAGTCCTACCGCTATCACAACCGAAACCGATCCACCGACTGCGCCAACTGTCCCGCCAGATTCGATAATTCATCGGTAGTCGTCGCCGTCTGCCCGATCACCCGGCTATTGCCCTCGCTCATCCCCGCAATCATTTCCACCTGATGGGCGATTTCGTTGCTGGCCATACTCTGTTCGCCAATCGTGCGGGTGATGTCGTTGACCAGTTGCGTGGTGTTCAGCGTGGCGTCGAGGATCTCGCGAATCGCCCGCTCGACTTCCGCCGTCACCGCCATGCCCTTGTCGACCTGCGCCACGCCGGCCTCCATGCTGGTGACCGCCTCGCGCGTGCTGCTCTGGATGCGCGCGACCATGGCGGCGATTTCCTGGGTCGAGGCGCTGGTGCGTGCCGCCAGACTGCGCACTTCATCGGCGACCACGGCAAAACCACGGCCCTGTTCACCCGCCCGCGCTGCCTCGATCGCGGCGTTGAGCGCCAGCAGGTTGGTCTGGTCGGCGATGCTCTTGATCACCTGAATGATGTTGAAGATTGCCTCGGATTCCTGATCCAGCGTGCGGATCACCTGCGCCGACTGCTGTGCCGAGCGGGCGATGTCGTCCATGTCGCTGACCACTTGATGAATCACCCCGCCACCCTCCTTGGCCAGGTTTTCGGCCTGATTGGCCATGCTCAGGGCACGTTCGGCGTGGCGGGTGATCTCTTCGATGCTCGCAGTCATCTGGCTGGCGGCGGCCGCCATGGTGCCGGCGGCAACGCTTTGCTGCTGGCTGCTGTCGGCGACCTGATGGCAGCCGTGGCTGAGCTGCTCGCTCATGCCACTGACGCCGTGAGCGTTGCGCCGGACCACGTCGATCATGTTGCGCAGATCACGCTGCATGGTCGCCAACGTGCGGATCAAAACGCTGGCTTCGTCCTTGCCGGCGGGCTCGATAATCGGTTCGCTGAGATTGCCATGGGCAATGCTTTCGGCGATGCGGCTGGCGGACTGCAGCGGCCCGAGGATGCTGCGCATCACCCAGCGGCCCTGGACCAGCAGCAAC
Organism: Pseudomonas sp. Sample_20; assembly: GCF_004307585.1. Lineage (NCBI taxonomy): Bacteria > Pseudomonadati > Pseudomonadota > Gammaproteobacteria > Pseudomonadales > Pseudomonadaceae > Pseudomonas > Pseudomonas sp. Sample_20. The sequence goes on from NZ_RCOA01000108.1 coordinate 45,857, forward strand.
AACAGGCTGGCGATCAGCACCACACCAAGGGCCAGATTGGCATTGCGAATGGCTGCTTCGGTGCCTTCGCTGGTCTGTCGGGTGTTGCTTTCGATCAACTCGCTGAGCGCCGCCATCTGTTCTTCGAGCTGGCTGAACGCGGTATTGAACGTGCCAAGCTGTTGCTGGGCGGCATCCGGATTGTCCAGCGCCACGCCGACGATCTGCTCGGCGGATTTGATGTAGGTATCGAGGCTCGGCTTGATCTGCTCCAGCGCCGTGCGCAACTGCGGGTTGATCGGCAGCTTCAGGTTGTCATCCAGCACTTCACGAAAATGCCCGGCGTGCTCGGTGAGCGAATCGCGCACCTCGGTGGCGGTGGCGGTGCTTTTGCCCAGGCCGACCAGCATCGCCGAATAGACATCGGCGCGCAGGGCGTCGTGCATCATGTCCGCTTCCATGTGATTGCGCAGCGCGCTCATGCTCACAGTGTTATCGCCGACCGCCGTGGCCATCCGCAGATTGCCCACGTAGCTGACCAGACTCACGATCAGCGCCGTCAGCAGGCTGGTCGCAATCAGCAACACCAAACGCAGTTTGATCGACACCGTGGAATCTCCCGTGGGCACGCTGGATTGCGCTTGTCGGATTTCAGTTAAGCCTATGTGCAGGGAACTGCCGACACAGAGCGTATCGGCTGATGTCAGCGGCGACTTGAATCCGGCAAAACTTTTCAAACGCGAACCCGGTCACACATTGCAGCGCCGCTGGATAATGCCTTCATCGCCGGTTAACCCCGGCAGGCTATCAATCCAGCGCTTCGAACATTCATGCAGCTGAAGGAAACGCTTATGAAACGCGCACTGTGGTTTGGTCTGCTCGGCACGTTGGCAATCGGCACCGCACAGGCAGCAACGGAGAAAGTCGCAATCAATCTGGTCAGCGCCGACGGCGCGCCGCAGGCGATCGGCTCGGTAACAGTCAGTGAGACGCCATATGGCCTGCTGTTCACACCCGACCTGAAATCGTTGCCGGCCGGCATTCACGGTTTCCATGTCCATGAAAACGGCAGCTGCGAAGCGGGCACGAAGGATGGCGTCAAAGGCGCCGCACTGGCGGCTGGCGGACACTTCGATCCGGCGAAAACCGGCAAGCACCTTGGCCCTTACGCCGATGGGCATCTGGGCGATCTGCCGGCGGTGTATGTGACGGCTGATGGTGTCGCCAACTACCCGGTGCTGGCGCCGCGCCTGAAGAAAATTTCCGAGATCAAGGGCCACGCCCTGATGATTCACGCTGGCGGCGACAACCATTCCGACATGCCCAAGCCACTGGGCGGTGGCGGCGACCGCATGGCCTGCGGCGTGATCTGATCCTTCAGCGCGGCGCTCGACGCCAGCGCGTCAACACCAGCAAGGACAGCCCGGCGCCGAACAGCGCCAGGGCCATGTCCTTCTGCGAATCCCACGGATCATTCTGCGCACCGACGAAGGCTTGGCCAGTGTCGTCGCCCAGGTAAGCGCCGCCGACCCATTCGATCAATTCGTACAACGCCGACGTCGCCAGCACTACATTCAGGGTCAACAGCGCCAGCCACGCGCCGCGCAACGGCGTCAGACGCAGCAGCACTTCGCGAATCGGCCAGACCAGCAGCAATCCATAGCTAAGGTGCACCAGCCGATCATAGTGATTGCGTTCAAGACCCAGCACTTTGTTGACGCTGACCCCGGTCAACAGCGTGCCCCACTGATCGTACGGCACCCGCGAATAGGTGTAATGCGCGCCGACTTCATGAATGCACAGAAAGGCGAAGAGCATCCCCAGCGACAGCGTCGATAGGCGAAAACGCCGATGCGCCAGCAGCAGGGTCAAGACCAGCGCCAACGCCAGGACATTTTCCAATAGCCAGTCGACGCGGCTGCGCGGAAACAGGCCGAGCGCGATGGTCAGGCAGACAAATCCAGCGAGCAAAAGCGCTTCGATTCGCGTATCTGCCGGTTGGGCGAAGTTGTCGCTGACTCTGACGAGCATGGGTCGATTCTCGGCAATACAGGCAAGCGGTAGACCCTTGCCGGTTTTGCCCGGTTCCTCGCCGCTACGTTTTTGCGGCCTACGGAACTCCCGCGCGCCGTTCACCTCTGAGGTTATGTAGTCCCTTCCCTTTTTGCTTAGCGCTTGTGGAGGAACACGTCATGCGCAAGTTAGTCCTGATTACTTCTTTAATGCTTTGCCTGCCGGTCGGTTCGGCGCTGGCCCGCGTTGACGCGGGTGACGTCGCCACCTCGGCAGGTGTCTCCGCGTCGCTGTACTCGACCTTCAAGGACGACAAAATGGTCATTCCGGCCCGTGACGACGTGTCTGCGTTCGTTGCCAGCGGCGGGGCCATTCGTGGGGTTTATCTTGAGTCGGTACTGCAACAGGTGCGTCAGGCCAACCCTGGCTTGAACGCCAGTGATGAAGACCTGGCTAACGCCATTCTCGTGCAATACGAAGGCGTGCAGCAGTAGTCACGAGGGACGCAGCGGCCGATGGACGGCCGCTGAGTGCGCATAGGCAAACATGTCCGACGGCCTCTATGATGGAGGCCATGACGACGACCGTGCCCTTGCGCTCACCCTGCCCTCCCGGCGCCTGCATCTGCGGGCGCGATCCGTTGCTGGAAACGCCCGGCGCGGATTTGCGCATCCTGCGCCTGACTCGTGCCGAGGAAAAAATCCTCCTGGCGCGCCTGGAACAACTCAAAGACCTCGCCGACCTCAAACGCCTGCAACAGCGCATGTACGAGCAGTTGGGCATTCGCGTCGACGTAGCCCCCGGTTTCAACGAAGTACGCACCATGCGCGGCATCGCCATTCAAATCGACGAGCTGCCAGGCCTGTGTCGCAAGACTCGCGCGGCAATTCCGGCGGCGATTCGCAAGGGCCTGGAAAACCACCCGCAAATCGCCTTCGAACTGCTCAACGCCCACGACTTGCTGCGCGACACCTGATCACTTTTTCATGCCGACGCGTTTGCGCATCTCGGCGGTGATGGTCTGACGGGTTTTCTTCATGTCCGCCCAAGGCTCATCACCGACTTCGGTCAGACGCTCGTGAACGTTGTAGATGTTCCAGTGATTACCGCCCTTGATTTCAGCGACTTCCTCTCGGTACAGCGGCACCGACACCGGCATGCCTTCCCGCGCGCGTGCGGCGTAGGCGCAAATGGTGGTGGCGCCGAGGCCGTTGCGCAGGTAATCGATGAAGATCCGCCCGACGCGGTTTTTCGGCCCGGACACCGCTGAAATACGATCCGGCAGCAACTTGGCCATGTGGCTGACGATGGCGTGGCTGAAGTCCTTCACTTCGTCCCAGCCATGCTTGCGGGTCAATGGCACCACTAGGTGAATGCCTTTGCCGCCGCTGGTTTTCAGGAAGGCTTTGAGGCCCAGCTCATCTAGCACAGTGAGGGTCAGCGCGGTGGCTTCAACCATGCTCTTCCATGGCAGCGCCGGATCCGGGTCGAGGTCGAGGACGAAGCGATCAGGCTTGTCCAGATCCACCTTCGTCGCGTTCCAGGTGTGCAGCTCGACGGTACTCATCTGCACCGCGCCGACCAGCGCTTCGGGATTGTTGATCATCATCACTGGCTGGCCGGTGATGTCCTTGTCTAGTGCAGTAATCCCCGGGATAGCCAAGCGTTCGGCGTTCTTTTGGAAAAACAATTCGCCGGCAATACCGTCCGGTGCACGCACCAACGCCACGGGGCGATCCTTGAGTTGCGGCAGGATGTATTCAGCGACACTGGCGTAGTACTGCGCCAGTTGCATTTTGGTCGTGCCGCTGACCGCGTCAATCACCCGATCCGGGTGGGTAATGCGTACTTTGCCGCCGGCCAGTCCTGATTGCGACGGCGCGGTCTCGGCTTTTTTGCTGGCGGCGGTTTTCTTTGCCGGCTGCTTGTCGGCGGTTTTGGTCTTTTCGGTTTTTTCGTTTTTTTCGGTCTTTTCGGACTTGGCAGCTTTCACAGGCTTCGCTCGCTCCTCGGTAATGTCCTTGGCCGGTTTGTCATCGCGCAAACCATGGAACACGGCGTGGCGCACCGAGCCGTCCTTGGTCATCTCGGCGAATGCCACTTCGGCCAGCAGTTTGGGTTTGAGCCAGTGCACGCCTTTGGCCTCGAAACCGCTGGGCGGATTGACCACTGCGGCGCTTTTGGTCTGCAACGGCTTGAGTTGGGCGAGGATGCTTTTCAATGTGGTTTCGTTGAACCCGGTGCCGACCTTGCCGGCATAGAGCAACTCGCCGCTGTCACGGTCGTGCAGGCCGAGCAGCAAGGCACCGAAAGCACTGCGCGCACCTTTCGGATCGGTGTAGCCGACGATGACGAATTCCTGGCGATGCTTGCATTTGAGCTTGATCCAGTCGCCGCTGCGCCGCGATACATATGGCGAACCGAGGCGTTTGCCGATCAGGCCTTCCATCTGCATCTGGCAAGCGCTGTTGAGCAGCGCGTCCGGGGTTTCTTCGAAGGCTTCGGAGAAGCGCAGCGTTGAGGATTCTTTCTGCGCGCCGAGGATGGTGCTCAGCGCGGCGCGGCGTTCTTCCACCGGCACATCGCGCAGGTCGACGCCATTCAGATACGGCACGTCGAACAGGTAATAAACAATGTTGCCGCTGCGCCCGGCATCGAAGGCATTCTGCAACGCCTGAAAATCCGGCACGCCTTGCTCATTGGCCACGACCATTTCACCGTCGAGCCATGCCGATTCCAGACCCAACGCCGCCAGTGCCTTGGCCTGCTGCGGGAGTTTGTGCGTCCAGTCGTGGCCATTGCGGGTGAACAGCTGCACCTCATCGTGATCGATCCGCGCCATGATCCGGTAGCCGTCGAACTTGATCTCGTAGCTCCACTGCCCTTCGGGTGCGCTGTCGACCAGCGTCGCCAGTTCCGGCTTGATCAGTGCCGGCAACTTGGCCTTGCGCGCGCCGGTGAGCTGCCCGGACGCCTGCTTGCGCGGCTTGGCCGGGGCCTTTTTCACCGGTTTGGCCTTATCGGCGGCAGCCGCCGATTTGCCAACAATCGTGCGCTCGCTGAGCACGCTGTCGGGCTCGGCGACCAGCACGTCGAAATCATCCTGCGGTCGCGCGGCGTTGTCCTGATGCTTGATCAGGAACCATTGTTCTTTCTTGCCCGGCATGTGCGTGCGCACCAGATTCCACACGCCGCCGAGCTTCTCGCCCTGCAGCTCGAACTTCAGTCGGCCCTTGGCATAGGCCTTGTGCGGATCCTCCAGCGGAATCCACACGCCGCGATCCCAGACAATCACATCACCGGCGCCGTAATGCCCCTCGGGAATGCTGCCTTCGAACGTCGCGTAATCGAGCGGATGATCCTCGACATGAATCGCCAGACGCTTGACCGACGGGTCCAGCGACGGCCCCTTCGGCACCGCCCAGCTCTTCAGGGCGCCGTCGAGCTCGAGGCGAAAGTCGTAATGCAGGTGCGAAGCGTCGTGCTTCTGGATGCAGAACTGCAAGGCATGATCCTTGGCCGACTTTCGGCCCGAGCGCTTGACTGCGGCCGGCTCCGACGTCGCGGAAAAATCACGCATGCGGTTGTAATCGTCGAGGTTCCTGTTCATGAGCACACCGATGGCAGACGGGTTCTGTTATGCAGAAGAGCAACTCGGCGGCGGAAAAATTCAATCGAGGTAAAAAAGCCCCGGACGGATGGAGCGGCCGGGGCTTGTAACGACACATCCAGTAATTGGCTGGGGCTGGCTAAACAGAGTGCAGACGCTAAGGTTTTTTCAAGTTCTTGAAAGGGAGGCAATGGAATGCCTGCTGCTGCAAAAGCCTGTCGTCTGAGAACGGGCCGATACTCTGAAACCGGAAGAATTTATTTACTGACCGCTGTGGTTAACCGACGTGAGCGTGTTTTTACCAGTTGGCACGACGGGAGGCTGGTGGTCAACGAGCTGAGACGTTGCAGTGAAGCCGGGTTAGCCACCTCTCTGGCTTGGGTCGTAATGCCAGACCATCTGCATTGGCTAGTTGAGCTCAACGAGGGCTCGCTTGCAGATTTGATGTGCCGCGTTAAATCCCGAAGTTGCCAGGCATACAATCGAAGGCATGGTCGCCAGGGACAATTATGGCAGCGAGGCTATTACGACCGCGCCTTGAGGCGGGATGAGGATCTTAGAGCCGCTGCGCTCTATGTAGTCAAGAATCCTGTAAGAGCCGGTCTGGTGGCGCGCCTTGGGGACTACCCTTTGTGGGATGCCATTTGGCTCTGAAAATCAAAAGATCGCAGCCTTCGGCAGCTCCTACAGGTGCACCGTATTTCAAAGGTAGGAGCTGCCGAAGGCTGCGATCTTTTGACGTTGCTTCAAGCTTGCCCTTTCGCCTGCTGTTCCAGATGCACCTGCAGATCCGGATCGATCTGTAAGGCTGCGGCCAGCTCATCGAGATAGCTGCGTTCGGCGTCCTGTTGGTCGTCCACCAGCATGACGCTGGCCAGGTACATTTCGGCGGCTACGGCAGGATCGCCGTCAGCGGATTGCGCCACTTCCCGGGGATCCAGCGGCTTGGCGACTTCGGCGTCGAGCCATTGTTGCAACTGCGGGTCGGCGGTGTGTTTGCCGATTTCGCTGCTGATGAGGTGTTTTTCCGCTTCATCGATGCGGCCGTCAGCCTTGGCGGCGGCGATCAGGGCGCGCAGCACCGCGTGGCTGTGGGTTTCGATTTGCGGGCCGGCGAGCAGGTCGGCGGTTTGTGGCAGTTCTTGCGGCGCGTTGCTGGCCTGGCTGCGTTGCCAGGCTTGGTACGCCTGGTAGGCCATCATGCCCAGCGAAGCGAGTGCGGCGTAATTGGTCCCGCCGGTACGGCTTCGGCTGCCGCCACCGAGGGCGCTTCCCAAGCCGCCACCGCCGAGCAAGCCACCGAGCAAACCACCCAGGCCGCCGAGGCCACCCGAAGCAGTCGCACCACCCGCTCCAGTCTGACTGCCGCCGCCCAACAGGCCACCGAGCAATCCGCCCAGACCGTCACCGGCCGAAGCGCCACGCTGTTGTCCCGCCGAGGCCTGGCCTCGCAGCAGTTGTTCAAGCAAATCGCTGGTGTTCATGACGTTGTCCTCCGAGGCCCCGGCCTGATTGCGTCAGGCAACGATAGACCGACGCAGCCATAGCGCCAGCACCGTTGGGCTGACGCCGGCTCACCGATGAAATCGCACCCGAGAAATTTTCCGCGAGCCAGCTAAGATTCATGGGTGGTGAACCTTATCCCGGCCAAACCGGTCGATAGCTGCAACCCGACCCGGTTTGCCGACGCCCTTTCTGACGATGGGCGATACCCGGCTTGCTTCACTTTCTGGAGAACGCCCCCGTGATATCCACCGTACACATCGCCAGGCTGAAAGCATGGGGCGCCCATGGTTTTACCGCGACTGGCGTGGTCACCGCCTTCCTCGCCACCCTCGCCCTGCTGGAAAACCAGCCGATTCATTGCCTGATGTGGCTGGGCGTGGCGCTGATCGTCGACGGCCTCGATGGCGCACTGGCGCGCAAGGTCAATGTGCAATCGGTGCTGCCGAGTTTCGACGGTTCGATCCTTGATCTGGTCATCGATTACCTGACTTATGTATTCATCCCGGCACTGTTTATCTACCGCTACATTCCCTTGCCCGATTACACCCTGTTGCTGACGGTGTCGGTGATTCTGGTGTCGTCGCTGTTCTGTTTCTGCAACGTCAACATGAAGAGCAAGGACAACTATTTTGTCGGCTTCCCGGCGGCCTGGAACGTGGTTGCGTTGTGTTTGTACATCATTGGTCCGGGGCCCTGGATTACCTTTCTCACCGTGATCGGGCTGGCGCTGCTGACGGTGACGCGGATGAAGTTCCTGCACCCGTTTCGCGTGCGGCGTTTCATGCCAATCAATATCGCGGTGACGGCGATCTGGCTGTTGTGCAGTCTGTCGCTGGTGCTCAATCACCCGGTGATCAATCCGCTGGTAATGGGCTTGTGGTTGCTGATGTCGGCTTATTTCCTGGGGATCTGCATCTGGCGCACGGCGCTGGAGTGGTTTGATCGCAGCCATTTGAAATAAGCACATCCCCTGTGGGAGCGAGCCTGCTCGCGAATGCGGTGGTTCCATCAACATAAAGGTTGGCTGGCACACCGCTTTCGCGAGCAGGCTCGCTCCCACAGAGATCTTCATCGACCAGGAAATCCGATGTGGACTAGCGCTTGGTAATCACCACCTCCAGATACTCACTCGGCACCACCAGCGACGCCTCCCCCGCCCGATTCGATCGGTTGAGCAAATCCGTCAGATCATCCTCCAGCGCCTGTCCGACCTCCGCCGACAACACCGCAAAAGCCTTGTGCACCGGCCCGTACCAGTGGCGAAAGATGTCAATGAAATGCGCCGCCGAGCGGTAGCGGAAGTTGAAGTGGCTGCGGGTCACGCGCACGACAAAATCGCGATCATCGAAATGCTTGTGCAGCCACGCATCCGAGCCCCAGTTCGATGGCGGCTGAGCAATCGCGGGCGGTGGCAGATGCTGGCCGAGAATCTTGAACATCTGCCCGACGAAGCCCTCCGGCGTCCAGTTCGCCATACCGATCCGCCCGCCCCGACGACAGACCCGCCCCAGCTCATTAGCGGCGGTGACCTGGTCAGGCGCGAACATCACGCCGAACGTCGACAACACGGCGTCATAGCTTTCATCGGGAAAAGGCAAAGCCTCGGCATCGGCCACCTGAAAAATCACCTCCAGATGTTCGGCCCGGGCGCGATCCTGACCACGCTCCAGCAGTGCCGCGACGTAATCGGTCGAGGTCACCACACAACCGCGCCGCGCCGCTGCCAGGGTGGCGTTGCCGTTACCGGCGGCAACATCCAGCACCTGTTCATCACAGCGCAGATCGCAGGCCTCGGCGAGGTTTTCCCCAACGATTTGCAATGTGGTGCCGATCACGGCGTAGTCGCCACTGGCCCAAGCGACTTTCTGACGTTCCTTCAGGGCAGTGAGATCAAGCGGGGTACTCATGACAGCGAGCTCCGTGGCAGAGAGAATGCACAGTCGGCGGCGCAGACTGCGCTTGCTCACTATCGCGCCGAGGCTGCCCGGCGTCCCTGTCAATCGTCCGGCAACCCCGTAAACCGGGCACTTTGCCGATGAGTGGTGAAGATTTGTCAAGCGCATGAAACACTCAAGCGGCCGGTGCCTTGGCCTCTTCCAGCAACTGCTTGATCATTTGCTCCTGCTCCGCATAGCGACCTTCGCCAAAGTGGCTGTAACGCATCTGGCCCTTGGCGTCGATCAGGTAATGCGCCGGCCAGTATTGATTGTCGTAGTTGCGCCAGATCGCATAGTCGTTGTCGATGGCGACCGGGTAGGTGATGCCGAGTTTTTTCACCTGATCCTTGACGTTGTTGATGATGCGTTCGTAGCCGTATTCGGGGGTGTGCACGCCGATCACTACCAGGCCGTCCTTCTCGTATTTCTTCGCCCAGTCTTTGACGTACGGCAGGGTGTGCTGGCAGTTGATGCAGTCGTAGGTCCAGAAGTCCACCAGCACCACTTTGCCGCGCAGGGATTCGGCACTGAGCTCTGGTGAATTGAGCCATTGCACAGCGCCCGACAGCGACGGCATCGAGCCCCGCGCCTCGTCCATCATCGAATCGGCGCGGACCTTGCTGACGAAGTAGTCGACCACTTTCGGCACGTTTTCCAGGACGTTTTTCTCGACGCTGGCCACGCCCTCGGAAGAGGTATTGGCGAGCAGGGTTTTGTCGGCGCCCGTCGAGATCACCGCGACCGTAGCAAGTACCGCAACCCCGGCACCGCGACGCAACCAGCCGCTGAACGGGATCGACGGTTTCAGCCGATTGACCAGACCGCGCCCGGCGAAGATCAACGTGCCCAGCGACAAGGCACTGCCGACGCCGTAAGCCAGCAGCAACAGGCTGGTCTGCGCATTGGCGCCTTGCAACATTGCGCCGGTCAGAATCACCCCAAGGATCGGCCCGGCACAGGGCGCCCACAACAGGCCGGTGGCGACGCCGAGCATGATCGAGCCCATCGGTCCGGCACGTTTACGCGTGTCCTGATCGAGACGATTGCCGAGCGCGACAAACGGCCTGGTCAGCCAGTCACCGACGCGGGCCGAGATCAGCGACAGGGCGAACAGCGCCATGACCAGCAAGGCAACGTGGCGGCCGGTGTTGCTGGCCTGAATCACCCACTCGCTGCTGACCACGGCAAGGCTGGAGATCAGCGCGAAGGTCAGCGCCATTCCGGCGAGAGTCAGGAAGATCGAGGAACGGGTACGGTTGGCGCCAGCGAACAGAAACGGCACCACCGGCAGGATGCACGGACTGAGAACGGTCAGCAGACCGCCGAGAAATGCGATGAGGTACATAAGGGGTCACCTTGGAATGGGGGCTGGGCACACAACCGGGCAGCGAGGGAAACGTCCCCTCGCTAGCTCGCTTTATTTACACCGTGGCTCATGCAGTCTGGCCGTCGAGCAACTGCCCTTGAGGCGTACGACTGGCACCGTTTTCCGCGACCAGTTGGCCTTGCGGTGTACGGCTGGAACCATCAGCGGCGACCATCTGGCCTTGCGGCGTGCGGCTCGATCCGTCAGCGGCAACCATCTGCCCCTGCGGCGTGCGGCTGGAGCCGTCAGCGGCAACCATCTGCCCCTGCGGTGTGCGGCTGGAGCCATCAGCGGCAATCAATGCATCGCTGCCCTCCTTCGCCACGGTGGTCAGCTGGAAGCAGGTGCTGCTGGCGCAACTGCTCTGCTCCACAGCACTGTTGGCGTGGGCGGCGGCACCGGTGAAGGCGAAGGCTGCTGCGGTCAGAAAGCGCGAGACGTTGTTCATGGCAAAACTCCTTGCAGAAAAAGTAGGGATGACTCAGTTCTGGTTGTTGCAGCCGTCAGCGAATTTGCTGTAATCCAGCTCGCGGGTTTTGCCAGCGGAATCGAGGTAGGTCATGCGCGCCTCGGTGATGCCGCAGGTCACCGAGGTGTCTTCGGTCATCGACAGCACTTTCTGGATATCCAGATGGGTGCCGTAGGTGTAGGTTTGCCGGCTGACGTCAGCTTCGGCGTGGGCCGACAGGGTGCAGATGTTCAGAGCGGCGAACAGGCAGGCGGCGAATACGGATTTGTTGTTCATGGTGTAGTCCTCAAGGCTTCAGTGGGTTTGAGCCGAGGCGGTCTGTGTGTGCCTCGATGGAGCCTATTTGAGGCCTTCGAGGTATCGCGTCTGTGTCAGGAAAGGACGAGAATCACTCGTTGTGTATCCATGCAGCGTGTAGATACAGAGCGATACAAAACCGCGAAAAAATCGTGATTTTGCGTCGGTGTGTATCCGCCGCTGCGGCAGATACACTGCAATACAAAGGCAGGCAGGCGTGCGGTCTACGGCGCTATAGACTGCACGGCATTCCCCTTTGACAGAGGCTTGAACCGATGGAACATGTCGATCACATTCTCATCGTCGACGACGACCGCGAGATCCGTGAACTGGTAGGCAACTACCTGAAGAAGAACGGCCTGCGCACAACAGTGGTCGCCGATGGCCGGCAGATGCGCAGCTTCCTTGATGCCAACACCGTCGACCTGATCGTGCTCGACATCATGATGCCCGGCGACGATGGCCTGCAGCTGTGCCGCGAATTGCGTGTGGGCAAACACAAGGCGACGCCGGTGCTGATGCTCACCGCGCGCAACGATGAGACCGACCGCATCATCGGCCTGGAAATGGGCGCCGACGATTACCTGACCAAACCCTTCGCCGCCCGCGAACTGCTGGCGCGGATCAACGCCGTGTTGCGCCGCACGCGCATGCTGCCACCGAATCTGGTGGTCACCGAAGCCGGACGCCTGCTGGCGTTCGGTCGTTGGCAGCTGGACACCTCGGCCCGCCACCTGCTCGACAGCGACGGCACCATGGTTGCCCTCAGCGGTGCCGAATACCGCCTGCTGCGGGTGTTCCTCGACCATCCGCAACGGGTGCTCAGCCGCGATCAACTGCTCAACCTGACCCAGGGCCGCGAGGCCGATCTGTTCGACCGCTCCATCGATCTGCTGGTCAGTCGCCTGCGTCAACGCCTGCTGGACGATGCTCGCGAGCCGGCCTATATCAAGACCGTGCGCAGTGAAGGTTATGTGTTTTCGCTGCCGGTCGAACTGCTCGGGGCGTCGGCATGAAACTCAAGCTGCAATGGCCGCGCACCCTCGCCTCGCGCCTGTCGCTGATCTTCCTGATCGGGCTGATTCTGGCGCAGGGCCTGTCGTTCGGCGCGCAGTATTACGAGCGTTACCAGAGCGCGAAAAGCACCATGCTCGGCAACCTCGAAACCGACGTCTCGACGTCGATGGCGATCCTCGATCGCCTGCCCGCCGCCGAACGCGAGGCCTGGCTGCCGCGTCTGGCCCGGCGCAATTACGGCTACCTGCTCAACGAGGGCGAACCGGGCATGCCGGTGACCTCGGCTGAAAAGTCCGTCGCGATCGCCTCGATTACGGCGGCCATCGGCGACACTTATCCCATCGTGTTTACCGAAGTTCCCGGTGGTCCGAGACAACATTTCCAGGGCCACTTGCGCCTGAGCGACGGCAGCCCGGTGACCATCGATATCCGTCCGGCGATGGTGCCGCTTTCACCGTGGCTGCCGGTGGTGCTGCTCGGGCAACTGGCGTTGCTGATCCTCTGCACCTGGCTCGCAGTGCGCATCGCCATCCGTCCCCTCACCCGCCTCGCCAACGCCGTGGAAACCCTCGACCCCAACGCGCACCCGATCAAACTCGACGAGCAAGGGCCGACCGAAGTCGTCCACGCGGCACGGGCGTTCAACGCCATGCAGACGCGCATTGCCGCCTACCTGAAAGAACGCATGCAACTGCTCGCGGCGATTTCCCACGACCTGCAAACGCCGATCACCCGGATGAAACTGCGCGCAGAATTCATGGACGACTCGGTCGAGAAAGACAAACTGAGCAGCGACCTGGGCGAGATCGAGCATCTGGTGCGCGAAGGCGTGGCCTACGCCCGCAGCGTTCACGGCGCCACCGAAGAAAGCCGGCGTACTGATCTCGACTCGTTCCTCGACAGCCTGGTCTTCGACTATCAGGACATGGGCAAGGACGTGCAGCTCGGCGGCAAAAGCAAAGCGGTAATCGAAACCCGTCCGCAGGCCCTGCGCCGGGTGCTGGTGAACCTGACCGACAACGCCCTGAAGTTCGCCGGCGCCGCGCAATTGCAGGTCGAAGCGCAGGGCAACAGCCTGTCGGTGAAAGTCCTCGATCGCGGCCCGGGCATCGCCGAGGCCGAGTTGGCGCAGGTGCTGGAACCGTTCTACCGCGTGGAAAACTCGCGCAATCGTGACACCGGCGGCACCGGGCTCGGACTGGCGATCGCCCAGCAATTGGCGTTGGCGCTCGGTGGCTCGCTGCTGTTGAGCAATCGTGAAGGTGGCGGGTTGTGCGCTGAACTGAAGTTGCCGCTGCCACGCTGAGAAAAACACCGACTAGACTCATTCATTACCCAGTCGAGGGGGCCGCAGGACGTCTGCTGTGCCCTGCCCCAATCCGTGACCACCGCCCGGTGGCGCCTGCCTCGACATTCAACGCCGCCGGACGGTGATCCTGTTTCAGGAGCACACGTGATGAATGAGGCGAAGCTCAACGAATTCATGGGCAAACTGGTCAACGACATGGGCGGCGCGGCGATGCTGGCCAATGTCATTGTCGGCGAAGAACTCGGTCTGTACCGGGCAATGGCCGACAGCCAACCAATCAGCCCCGAAGCCCTCGCAGCAAAAACCACCTGCAATCCGCGCCTGGTACGCGAATGGCTCAGCGCCCATGCCGCATCGGGCTATATGGAACACGTTGACGGTCAATTTCGCTTGCCTGAAGAACAGGCACTGGCGCTGGCCGTGGAGGATTCGCCGGTGTACGTCGCTGGCGGTCTCGGCGTGGTGGCGTCGTTTTTCCATGACAAGGACAAACTGGTCAAGGCCATGCGCGGCAATGGCGCCTTGTCGTGGGGCGATCACCATCCGTGCATGTTCAGCGGCACCGAACGCTTCTTCCGCCCCGGCTACAAAGGTCACCTGATTGCCGAATGGCTTCCGGCTCTGGACGGCGTGGTGGCGAGGCTGGAACGCGGCGCCAAAGTTGCCGACATCGGCTGCGGTCACGGCGCCTCGACGGTGATCATGGCTCAGGCGTTTCCGAAATCGCAGTTTGTCGGTTTTGACTTCCATGCGCCGTCAGTCACCGTCGCCACGCAACGGGCCGAAGAAGGCGGCGTGGGCAACCGCGCCAGATTCTTCGAGGGCACGGCGAAAAACTATCCCGGCGGCGACTACGACCTGATCTGCTTTTTCGACTGCCTTCACGACATGGGCGACCCGGTCGGCGCCGCTCGCCACGCTCATGAGTCGCTGAAAGACGACGGCACGGTGTTGCTGGTCGAACCGTTCGCCAACGACAAACTGGACGACAATCTCAACGCGGTCGGGCGCCTGTTCTACGCCGCCTCGACGTTTATCTGCACGCCCAATTCGCTGTCCCAGGAAGTCGGCCTCGGGCTCGGTGCGCAGGCCGGGGAAATGCGCCTGCGCAAAGTCTTTGTCGAGGCCGGGTTCAAGCAGTTCCGCCGCGCCACGCAAACGCCGTTCAATCTGATTCTGGAGGCGCGCAAGTAACCCGTGCGGATCGCGTGCTAACCTGCGGGCACTGCCCATTCTGGAGTGCTGAGCATGCTCGATAGCCCGATCCGCGAACATCTCGATACGCTGTTGCAGGCCATGGTCGACGATAAATTCCTGATATTGACCGGCGCCGGCATCAGCACGCCTTCGGGCATTCCGGACTATCGCGACAGCGACGGTGTGCGTCGTGGGCGGCAGCCGATGATGTATCAGGAGTTTCTCGCCGCCCCGGAATCACGCCGGCGTTATTGGGCGCGAGCGATGCTCGGCTGGCCGCGCGTGCGTCAGGCCCGACCGAATGCCGCGCATGAGGCGCTGGCGACGTTGCAGCAGCGTGACCGGATCAGCGCTTTGATCACGCAGAACGTCGATACCTTGCACGATCAGGCCGGCAGCCACGATGTGATCGAACTGCACGGCAGCCTGCATCGAGTGCTGTGCCTGGATTGCGGGCAGCGCAGCGAGCGCGACGCGATCCAGCAGCAGATGGAGACACACAATCCCTACCTGAGTGGTGTTGATGCGGTGCAGGCGCCGGATGGCGATACCTTGCTGGATCCGTCGTTTGAAGCGCGGTTTCAAGTGCCCAGGTGCCCGCATTGCGCGGGTGAGCGGATGAAACCGGATGTGGTGTTCTTCGGCGAGAACGTGGCGCCGACGACAGCGGCACGCGCGCTGGCCGCCGCCGAGAATGCGGCGGGGTTGCTGGTGGTGGGATCTTCGTTGATGGCGTATTCGGCGTTTCGCTTGTGTCGGGTGATTGCCGAGCGTGGCAAGCCGTTGATGGCGATCAATCTGGGCAAGACCCGGGCGGATGATCTGCTCGATTTGAAGATTGAAGGCTCGTGTGAGGAGCTTTTGCCGTGGTTGGTGGAGGAGCTGGGGCGGTGAGATTTTGAGTAATGGGTTCGGCTTGAAATCGGCCCCTCACCCTAGCCCTCTCCCGAGGGAGAGGGGACTGACCGAGGTGTTTGTACGGGATTCGTCGACCTGAAATCACTCATCGAACTCAGATCTTTGACTGCCGTGCTGGTGCCGGACTCAATGCGCCCGATCCAGCCCCGCCAGCAATGCGCTGTCGTGGCTGTAGATGTCCGGCGCATAACGCACCTGGCCGCTGCTGTCGACTTGCGCCGTCCAGTAGGTCATCAGGATCGGCACCGGCGCCGACAGGCGAAATTCATGGGTGGTGCCGGTTGCCAGCAAAGTCTCGGTGCGAGCTTTTTCCGCCGGGGACAACAGCAGATCGCGCAGTTGCAGCGGGTGCTCGACGCGCACGCAACCGGAGCTGAACGCCCGTGGGCCTTTTTCAAACAGCGCCTTGCTCGGCGTGTCGTGCAGGTACACCGAGAACGGGTTGGGGAAACGGATGACCATTTGCCCCAACGGATTGCGCGGGCCGGCGTCCTGACGCAGGAGGATGTTGCCCGGGTTGTCCCAGTCGATATCGGCCGCTGCCAGAGGCTGGCCGTTGGCATCGAGCACTTGCAGGTTCTGACGGCTGAGGAACGTCTGATCCTTGCGGATTTCCGGCAGCTTGTCTTCTTTCCAGATGGTCGGCGGTACGGTCCAGGTCGGATTCAGCGTCAGGCGGGTGACGCGGGATTTGAGCAGCGGCGTCTGGCGTTCGGCGCGGCCGACCTGGGTGCGGGTCTGCCACACCGGTTGACCGCCCTGATACAGCGTAAGCTCAGCGGCCGCGACATTCACCACCAGACCACTGGGCTCCATGTCCTGGGCCATCCAGCGGAAACGTTCCAGATTGACGCGCAACTGATCGCGGCGGGTCAGCGGGCTGATGTTCAGCTCGGCAATCGTGCCCGGCCCGACCACGCCGTCAGCCTGCAACGAATGGCTGGCCTGAAAGTGCTTCACTGCCTCCACCAGCACGTCATCGTAGGCGTTGTCCGGCGGCACCAGTGCGTGTGCCAGATAACCTTCGCTGTACAAACGTCGGGCCAGTTCCGGCACGCGCGGGTCTTCCATCGCCGGGCGGAGCAACGGGCCGTTGCCCACCGGCTGCCATTGCGGCAAGGCTTGCAAGCGTTGCGCGGCATACAGCTGACGCAGGCTTTGATATTGCGGCAGATGCGGACGGGCCAGGTCGAACGCCGCAGCAATATCGTTCATGCCCGGCACGGCAATGCTGAGCAGTTGCGCCTGACGATCGGTCGGCGGGCCGTCGACACGCCACAGCGGTTCGAAATGCGATTGCAACAGACGGCCGTAATGCAGATCCTGCAAGGCCTGCAGGTAGTTGCGGCTGATGTCGATGTCGGCGCACAGCTCGCCATCCTGCGGCGGTGTCGTCGCGACCGCATAGCGATTCGGATTCAACCCATCATCGGCCAACTGTTGCAATTGCGCGCGCAATGCCGGCAAGCGTGCCGACTCACTCGCCCACACCGGCATCCAGTCCTGCTGTTCATAAAACGCCTGCAATTGGCTCAACGCCGGGCCACTGAGGCGCGGAGCAATGGCCGGGCACGACTGCGCCAGGCTGATCAAAACCGCCTGCAACGGGCTGCGCGGCTCGACCGGCAATTGCGTTTCCGGCGTCGGCAGGGTTTCGAGCGGGGGCAGCGGCTCATCGGCGCAAGCGACAAACGGCGCAGCGAGCAAACAAATGCTCAAGTAGCATGCGTACTTTTTGAACAACTGCTTTACTCCAATCCATGGCCGTCCAGATGACGGTCAACCTTACATCAGGTGCGCTGAACAGTCAGGCTCGAACCGCGAGCCTGCGGGTATTGACTGGGAGTCAGGAGCCAAAGTGCCGTTTATGTAGCAAGTTGAGGACACTTTATAAAATGTTGACGTTTTTGCGCCGACTTCTGTTGAGCACCGCGACCCTTGTCGCCGTGACCAGCCCAGTATTTGCCGCCGGCAAGCCATCGCCGGTTCTCTACAACAGCCTCGCCCACGCCGCGCCGGAACTCAATCCCCAGGCGCTCAAAGGTGCATTGAACGCCATGCAATGCGCGGTCAACAACGGCGCGAAACCCTCGCGGCATCTGGCGATCATCGATTATTCGCAACCGTCCACCGAACGCCGCCTGTGGATCTTCGATCTGAGCAAAAAGAAACTGGTGCTGCGTGATCTGGTTGCCCACGGTTCCAACTCCGGGGAAAACTTCGCCACGCAGTTTTCCAATCGCGAAGGCAGCTATCAGTCCAGCCTCGGTCTGTTCCGCACTCAGGAAAGCTACGAAGGTACTCACGGCTATTCGCTGCGCATGGATGGTCTGGAGCCCGGTTTCAATGATCTGGCCCGTGATCGCGCGATCGTGATTCATGCCGCCAGTTACGTGAACCCGCTGTGGAGCAAGCGTCAGGGGCGCATCGGCCGCAGTCAGGGTTGCCCCGCCGTACGGCCGCAGATCGCCAAACAGGTGATCGATCGCCTGAAGAACGGCCAGTTCATGTTTTCCTGGTATCCGGATCAGCGCTGGCTGCAAAAGTCACCGTATCTGAACTGCCAGCCGCAACAGGTGGCGAGCATTCTCAATACCCACGCCAGTTAACGCGCGTCGCCTCCGGCGGGTTTGTAGAACAGGAACCTGCCGGTCTGCGCCGTGTTGCGATAGGCCTTGGCCCAGCTCGGATGCACGCCGCGATCATGAAAATACAGGGCACCGCGCGTGCGGTCCTTGAGCTGACGGTTCAACGCCTTGCCGGCGATTTCCTTGGCCAGCGCGTATTCGGCGTCTTCCTTGACCTGATCGGGCCTGCCATCGCACCACCAGGAAAACTGGCAATTGCCGCTTTCAGATCCTTGCTTGACCACCGCGCACACCGTGTCGGGAAAGCCGTCGTGGCCGAGGCGATTCATCACCACACTGGCGACGGCTTCCATTTCCGGGGTGTCCTTGCCCTTGGCTTCCCAATAGATACTGCGCGCCAGACAGGTCAGCGGATCGTCCAGCGGCGCGGCGCCGGCAGGGTCTACCGCCTGCGCTTCGGTGGGGGTGATGGCCTCGGATTTCGGCGCCGGAGCAGCGCTGACTTTATCCGCCGCTTTCTCCTCCAGCACCTCGGCTTTCTGTTCGGCCTTGGCCTCGATCGGCGCCTGCGCCCCGGCCCATGCCGCGCCGGTCAAAAAGATCCACAACAAACCGCCCGCCAAGCCTTTCGATCCCATGTCGGTTCTTCCGTCAGCGCCCGCCCGGGGCAAGATGTTACGTCGGTGAGACGCCCGGTTTGCGGGGTCTTCGCAGAGTGTAGCGAGCAAATGCGCGGGCACACCAGCGCAGAAAAACATCCGCCGCAAAGAAAAACACATTCACTCACCGGGGGCCTTTCGCGCATCATGGGCGCATTCAGCTCAAGGGAGATTTCCATGCGCTTCATGCCGTCCGTTTTGCGTTGTGCCGCACTGTCGCTGGGCGTGGTGTTCGCCACCTCGGCGCTGGCTGCCGATGAACTGCAATTGATCGAGTCGATCAACAGCTATCGCAGCCAGCCGCAGCGTTGCGGCACGCAGGCATCGAACGAGTTGCCACCGCTGTCGGCCGATCCACGTCTGCGCCTGCCCGCCAGCGGCGCGGTCGATCTGCAGCAGGCCATGACCAGCGCCCAGTACCCGATGGTCAACGTGCAGGCGATCACCCTCAACGGCCCGCGCGATGCAGCGGCGGCGATGCAGGCGATCAAGGAAAGCTTCTGTAAGGTGGTGCTCGATCCGCAGTTCGTCGATATCGGCGTCAACCGTGTCGACCGCGACTGGCGCATCGTTCTCGCGCGGCCGTTGCTGAGGGCGAAACTCGGCGATGCACAAAGCGAAGGGCAAAAGCTGCTGGCGCAACTCAATACCGCGCGCGGCCAGGCGCGCCAGTGCGGCGGCCAGTCCTTCGCGGCGGCAGCACCGCTGGCGTGGAATGCCACGCTGGGCACGGTCGCTCAGGATCACAGCCGCGACATGGCCAACAACAATTACCTCGACCACAAGGACCGCGACGGCCGCACGCCTGGCGACCGCGCCGAACTGTCCGGTTACAGCGGGCAACTGGTCGGTGAAAACATCGCCGCCGGGCAAGACACCGTCGGCAAGGTCGTTGACGGCTGGCTCGCCAGCCCAGGCCATTGCGCCAATCTGATGAATCCGCAATATCAGGAACTGGGCGCCGCGTACGCGACCGATCCGAAAAGCAACGCCGGCATTTACTGGACGGCAATGTTTGGCGCACCGTAAGGCATCATCGACGCCGTCAATCACTCGGTCAGCCAGAGTGATTGGACGGCATGGCGAGTGCAGCCTACCCTGCGCGATCTGCGCCCGCTGACGGCGCTCCACATCCACGAGGCGAGCCCATGACACAGCGTGAATTGATCGATGGTCACAACCGCCGCGTGGATTATCTGCGCCTGTCGGTCACCGACCGCTGCGATTTTCGCTGCGTCTATTGCATGGCCGAGGACATGCAGTTCCTGCCGCGCCAGCAGATCCTCACCCTCGAAGAGCTGTTCCAGGTGGCGCAAAGCTTCGTTGCCCTCGGCACGCGCAAGATCCGCCTCACGGGTGGCGAGCCGCTGATCCGGCCTGGTGTCGTGCAACTTTGCGAACAGATCGCCGCCCTGCCCGGCCTGCGCGAACTGTGCCTGACCACCAACGGCTCACAATTGGGCCGACTGGCCCAGCCGCTGTTCGACGCCGGGGTCAAGCGCCTCAACATCAGCCTCGACAGTCTCGATCCGCAGCGCTTCAAAGAGCTGACCCGTACCGGCGATCTGGCGCAGGTCATCGACGGCATCGATGCCGCGCGTGCGGCCGGTTTCACCCGTACCAAGCTCAATTGCGTGGTGATGCAGGGCCGCAACGATCACGAGATCAACGATCTGGTCAGTTTCGCCATCGAGCGTGATCTGGATATTTCCTTCATCGAAGAGATGCCGCTGGGCGCGATCGCCGAACACAGCCGCGCCGAATCCTTCTACTCCAGCGCGCAAGTACGCGAACGCATCGCCGAACGTTTTACCCTGATCGACTCGACCGAATCGACGCAAGGGCCGTCGCGCTACTGGCGCGTGGCCGAAGCGCCGAACATTCGCCTGGGCTTCATTTCACCGCACAGCCACAACTTCTGCGGTACCTGCAACCGCGTGCGCCTGACCGTCGAAGGTCGCTTGCTGCTGTGCCTGGGCAACGAGCATTCGATGGACCTCAAAGCGGTGTTGCGCGCCCATCCGGGCCACCCGGAACGTCTGGAGAACGCGATCATCGAGGCGATGAAACTCAAGCCGTATCGACACAACTTCGAAGTCAACGACGACGTGCAAGTGGTGCGTTTCATGAACATGACCGGCGGCTGATCCGCCGCGCAACCGGGACCGCGAGATGATCGTCAGACCGAGACCCAATCAGTTCGCCGTGCTGTTCACCCTCCGAGGCTCGATCGCCAAACGCATCGCCGTGCGCACCTTGATGCTGACACTGCTGGCGGCGGCGATTGTGCTGATCGAACTTCTGGTGCCGAGCTACTTCGCCCAGATCAATTCGACGCCGTTCACCCTGCTCGGCCTGTCGCTGTCGATCTTCCTGAGCTTTCGCAACAACGCCTGTTACGACCGTTGGTACGAAGGACGCAAGGCCTGGGGCGAGGTGCTGTTGCGGGTGCGCGCGGTGATGCGCGAAACCCAAGGCATCGATGACACGCGCCTGCGTGGACAACTGTTGCGCAACCTGTGCGGTTTCGCCCACGCGTTGAATGCGCGGTTGCGTGGAGACAGTGAGGAGCAGGCCAGTGCCGACTGGGTCAGCCCGCCGATCGATGGGGCGGCGCCGGATCACTGCGGCCAGATCCTTCATCAGGTCGGGCGCCAGTGTTCCGAGCTGGAAACGGCCGGTGTGCTGTCGCCATGGCGTTATCAATTGCTGGCCAATCACCTGACCTGCCTGAGCCAGGCCCAGGCCGTGTGCGACAGGATCAAGAACACGCCTCTGCCCTTCCCTTACACCCTGCTGCTGCACCGCACCATCTACCTGTTCTGCCTGCTGCTGCCGTTCGCCATGGCGCAATCGCTGGGTTGGTTGACGCCGCTGTTCACGGCGATTGTCAGCTACACCTTTTTCGGCTTCGACGCGATTGCCGATGAACTCGAAGACCCGTTCGGCCGCGATGAAAACGATCTGCCGACCGATGCGCTAGTGCGTACCCTGGAGCGCGATGTGCTTTACGAACTCGGCGTCTCGCCGTTGCCGCCCGCGCCGGAGCCGGACGATTACGTGCTGCGCTGAATGGCGCAGCGGCGGGCTCGGCGTGTTGACTCTGGATCGAGGTGCTGCCATTCGCGAGCAGGCTCGCTCCCACAGTTGAAATGCACTCTCCTGTGGGAGCGAGCCTGCTCGCGAAAAAGGCAACTCGGTCAAGCAGCCCAAACGCCGGAACGCGCCACCGACGAATCTTCCATTTACACGCGCGCAAATTCCCCCTTACTATCTGGGCACACCGGTCGCCGGGCCTGCCCTGCCGCCGACGCTTTCCGCCAACGGAAACACGCGTTATGAGTACGTCACCACAACAACCGCAAAGGTTGCACGTCTCTGCTGTACGCGCCCACTGCAACAGGGGCCGCGTATGAACCGCATCGTCAATCTGCCCATGGCCCTGCGCCGCTCCAAGCTGCGTCACTCCGCACGCCCGCCGGATATCGCCGTTCCTGCCTGATCGCGTGAGCTGAAACCGCGACAGTCAATTTCCCGATTTTCCTGATATCCCTGCCGGGACACTTACGCCTTTTTGTCGCGTCGTGTCCGGCCGAATCTGCGCGCCTGTGCGGCGCCACCGTGAGTGATTTGCCATGAAATTCGCAGCCATCGAAGACGCACGCCTGTTCCTCGAACAGAACCCCGATATCGACATGATCGAACTGTTCATCCTCGACGCCAACGGCGTGCCGCGCGGCAAGCTGTTGCATCGCGAAGAACTGCTCGCCGTGTACGAAAGCGGCCGACCGCTGCCGAGCACCATCCTTGGTCTGACTGTACAAGGCGAGGACGTCGAGAACTCCGGGCTGGTGTGGGACGTCGGCGACATCGACTGCCGCGCCTATCCGCTGCAAGGCAGTCTGGTACGCCTGCCGTGGCGACAGATTCCGACCGCTGCGGTGCAGGTCAGCATGCACCCGAGCGAGGGCATGCCGGCGAGCATCGCTGACCCTCGGCACCTGCTGATCAAGGTGATCGACGGGCTCAAGGCCGAGGGCTATCACCCGATCATGGCCTGCGAGCTGGAGTTCTATCTGCTCGACGCCAAACGCGACCACAACGGCCGCCCGCAACCGGCGCGGGACGCTGACGGCGGGCGACCGCGACACACGCAAGTCTACGGTTTGCGCGAGCTGGAACAGATCGAGCCGTTTCTCGCCGACCTTTACAGCGCCTGCAAACTGCACGGCATTCCGGCGCGCACGGCGATCTCCGAATACGCCCCGGGGCAAGTGGAAATCACCCTCGAACACGGCGATGCGCTGGAGGCGATGGATCAGGCGGTGCGCTACAAACGTCTGGTCAAAGGCGTGGCGCACAAGCACGGCATGCAGGCGACGTTCATGGCCAAGCCGTTCGATGATCTGGCCGGCACCGGCATGCACATGCACGTCAGCCTGGCCGATGCCGAGGGGCGTAATTTGTTCGCTTCTGAAGACCCGGCCGGCACACCACTGTTGCGCACGGCGATTGGCGGCATGCTCGCCTCGCTGCTCGATTCGCTGCTGCTGTTCTGCCCCAACGCCAACTCCTACCGGCGTTTCCAGGCCAACAGCTACGCGCCACTGGCGCCGACCTGGGGCGTCGACAACCGCACCGTCAGCCTGCGTGTACCCGGCGGCCCGGCGCCGACACGACACATCGAACACCGCATCTGCGGCGCCGACGCCAACCCGTATCTGGCAGCGGCAGCGATCCTCGCCGGCATTCATCGCGGCATCCGTGAAGAGCTGGATCCGGGGGCACCGGTCGAGGGCAATGGTTATGCCCAGGCGAAAGAACTGCTGCCGACCGATTGGCTGACGTCGTTGCAGGCGCTGGAAAATTCCGCGTGGGCACGGGAGGCGTTGGGGCAGGAATTCCTTGGGGTGTATCTGGCGGTGAAGCGTGCCGAGTATCGGCAGTTCATGGCTGAAGTGGGTGAGCAGGATTGGCGGTGGTACCTGACCGAGGCTTAACGATCCGACACCGAACCTGTGGGAGCGAGCCTGCTCGCGAAGGCGTCATCACATTCAACATTTTGGGTGACTGACACACCGCTTTCGCGAGCAGGATCGCTCCCACAGGGAATGCACTTCGAACCTGGAATTTTTTGTGGACCCTGACATGACCATTCGCTGCAATTCCTACTACACCGCCACCCTCAACCACGACACCGACTACCCGACCCTGCAAGGCCGGCACAAGGTCGATGTGGTGATCATCGGCGGCGGTTTCACTGGCGTCGCCACTGCCGTCGAACTGGCGGAAAAAGGCCTGAAAGTCGCCATCGTCGAAAGCCACAAGATCGGCTGGGGCGCCACCGGGCGCAATGGCGGGCAAGTTACCGGCAGCCTTTCCGGCGACGGCGCGATGCGCAAGCAGATGCGTGCAAAACTGGGCGATGACGTGGACGATTTCATCTGGCATCTGCGCTGGCGCGGGCATGAAATCATCCGCGAGCGCGTCGAGAAATATGCGATCCAGTGCGACCTCAAACACGGCCATTTGCACGCGGCGTACAAGCCGAGCCATATGGTCGATCTGCGCAAGGATTACGACGAAGCCGTGCGTCGCGGATTGGGCGATGAAGTGAGCCTGCTCGACCGCAGCCAGGTTCGCGACCTGCTGCAAAGCGAGCTCTACCACGGCGCCATCAAGAACACCCGCAACATGCACCTGCACCCGCTCAACCTGTGCATTGGCGAAGCACGCGCAGCCGAAAGCCTGGGCGCGCAGATCTTCGAAAACAGTGAAGTGCTGGAGATCATTCACGGCGACACACCTGGCGTGCGCACCGCTCACGGTCAGATCGACGCCAATCAGGTGATGCTCGCCGGTGACGTCTATCACAAGCTCGAACCGGGTCAGCTCAAGGGCAAGATCTTCCCGGCCATGGGCGGCATCGTCACCACCGCGCCGCTCGGTGATCTGGCGCAACAGATCAACCCCGAAGACCTCGCCGTGTACGACTGCCGCTTCGTCCTCGATTACTACCGGCTCACCGCCGACGGCCGTTTGCTGTTCGGCGGCGGCGCCAACTACAGCGGCAAGGATTCGCGCGACATCGCTGCGGAACTGCGCCCGTGTATCGAACGCACGTTCCCGGCGCTAAAAGGCGTGCCGATCGATTACCAGTGGAGCTGCGCGATGGGCATCGTCATCAACCGCATCCCGCAACTGGGCAAGCTCTCGGACAACGTCTGGTATTGCCAGGGCTACTCGGGACATGGCATCGCCACCACGCACATCATGGGCGAGATCATGAGCCGGGCGATCACCGGGCAAATGGAGCAATTCGATACCTTCGCCGCGTGCCAGCACATTCGCGTGCCAGTGGGCGACCTGCTGGGCAACCCGTTGCTGGCGGCGGGGATGTGGTATTACCAGATGCTCGAGCGGTTGCGCTGAATTTACTGGCCCTATCGCGAGCAGGCTCGCTCCCACATTGGATTTGTGCACGACACAACATCCTGTGGGAGCGAGCCTGCTCGCGAAGAGGCCCTCAAACCCCACACAAACTCAATCCGGCAACTGCTCCACGACAATCCCCAACCGCCGATAATCCTCGACATTCCCCGACCCCGGATGCCGCTCGGTAATCAACGTATGCAGGCGCGTACACGGCGCCACTATAAACGGCTCCACCGCGCCCAGCTTGTCCGCCGTGGTCACCGCAATCACCCGCGTTGCACTGTCGAGCATCGCCTGTTTGATCGGCACTTCATCGAAATGCAGCGAGGTGATCCCCACTTCGGGATGAATCGCACACACCCCGGTAATCGCCAGATCCGCCTTGATCCCCGCCAGCAGTCGCAGCGCTTCCTGACCACTGGCCGACATCGAATGCGGATTCAATTCACCACCCGCCAGAATCACTTTCACGCCTTTGTATTCCGACAGGGCAATCGCAGTCAGCGGTGAGGCGGTCACGGCAGTGATGCGGATGTCGGCGGGTAACGCGCGCGCCACCTGCAAGGTGGTCGAGCCGGAATCGAACAGCACAATCTGCCCGTCCTCGATGTGCTGCGCCGCCAATTGCGCCAGACGTACTTTGACCTCGTCGGTCTCATCCAGGCGGGTGAAGTAATCTTTGCCCGAGTCCTTCGGTCGCGGCAGCGCCCCGCCATGCACCCGCTGCACCAGTCCGGCGCTGTCCAGCTCGGCGAGGTCGCGGCGGATGGTGTCTTCGGACACTGCGAAATGCTGGCTCAGCTCGGAGGCCATGACCTTGCCGTCACGTTCGAGAAGCAAAAGGATTTTCTGCCGGCGCAGGGACGGCAATTCGGCGATGGAGTGGTCGTGCATGGTTATGCCTGTTTGTGCCTGTAGTTGCAGGTTTCAGCGACACTAGCGAAAGTCTCAGGCAAATACAAACGCAACGGCTATCAATGCTTTCGATCATTGGAATCAACACGGCGAATTTTTTCTTTGCGCTGCGCCTGTTCACAATGGCCCCACTCTCAAAAGCTCAGGATGAACAGCCCATGAATCTCAACTTCGCCTTCGCCTGCATGATTGTCGTGTCGTTCGCGATTGCTTTGGGCCACGCCTGACCTGCACCAACAACGCCGGGGCAAAATGCAGCAGCACCATCCGGCTCAGATGATGCGTCAGGATAAACACCACATTCAGCCCGCCGCCAAACGCGACAATCGCAATCGTCTCGATCGCGCCCGGCATGTACGCCAGCCACAGCGACAGCGGATCATTGCCCAGCCAGCGCGCAGCCACCTCGGCAAACGCCGCTGCAACGACGATCATCAAACCTACCGAAACCAAAGCGGTGCGCCCATGCCGCGCCAGTTCTGCGATGCCGAGGCCCTGAAAACGTGAGCCGATGCGCACGCCAAGAATCAGTGCGGCCAAGTTCAAACTCCACTCCGGCATGTGAAAGCCGTGCAGCCATCCCGTCTTCACAAACACAGCAGTGATGATGATCGCGGTGAGCATGAACGGCGCCGGGACGCCGATCAGCAACAGCAGGCGGCCGAGCAATACGCTCAGCGCGATGACAGCGATTGCGGTCAGCGCCATGCCGGTGGTCAACGGATCGCTGACCACTTCAGCCACCGCTGCTTGCCCGGGAATGAGCAAACTCACCAGCACGGTGATCAACAGCAGCCGCATCAGATGCACGATGATGACTTTGCTCGAAGCCTTTTCCGACTCAAGCAAATCGAACACTGCGGCCAATGCGCCGGGATACACCGCCAGCAGTGCATCGGTGCGGTTCCAACCGGCGCCGCGTGTCAGCCACCATCCGGCGAGTGCGATTTGTACGGTCAGGCAGATCAGCAATACGCCGAGGCTGGGCACCATCGTCGTCGCCGTTTCGCTGTCCCATGCTTCGAACATCAGCCCGGTGGCGATGCCCAGCGTGACCTGGATGTAGCCCAAGCCATAAGGAGTTGCCGGGGCGATGCCGGTTTTACTGGCAAACAATGCGGTAACGACAATCGAGCCCAGCAGCAAGCCGTGGGGCACGCCTTCAAACTGCAACAACGCGCCGAAACCGGCAGCAAGCAACAAGCACACAATGGATTTCATGGTTCGCCTTCCTGGCTATTTATCTGACACACCACCAGTCCCTGGTAGGAGCTGCCGAAGGCTGCGATCTTTTGGGACGCAGAGCGTCCCCGGCTGCATTCCCACGCAGAGCGTGGGGAACGATCAGATCGCAGCCTTCGGCAGCTCCTACAGGGGGATTGGCATTTCTATGCGCGAAGGCGCGCAATCGCCCGCCGATATTTCTCGATCCGCTCCAGATCCTCCCAACTCGGCGAGGCAATCCGCGAGATATCGCTGTTCTCCTCCAGATCCGCCAGCTTCACCACCCGCCCGATCGGGTTTTGCGCGGCACGATCAACAAAGTCCTCGTAGGACTCGCCGGGCACTTTGGTCACCGCCGCAATCGCCGCCAGCACCTCTTCGCTGAATCCTTCCCCGCGCAAATCATCCAGACTCACCCCGCAATCCTCGACCACATCGTGCAGCACAGCGACGATGCGTTCTTCCAGCGTGTGCATGCGCAACATGACTTTCAGCGGATGCAGAATGTACGGCGCCCCGCCCTTGTCCACCTGCCCGGTGTGGGCCGTGGCGGCAATGGCGATAGCGCGTTCGAGGGTTTGGGCCATGGGAATCGAATCCTGCGCTGAATGTTTCTGATTGTTGCGCAGTGTACGCGAAGATCGCGCAGCGCAAAGCCGATTGAACCTTGCCCGCCCTCGCCGCCTCGAAACCAGACAAGCGCCAAATCACCGATCAGACGCGGCGCCATTGGAGAGGAATTGCCGATGAAAACCCGACTGCTGCTCCTGATCGCCACGTTCGCCATCATCCCCACCTGCGTCATGGCTGAAGGCTGCGACGTGCAGACCCGCTCCTCCAGCGCCTCGGTGCCAGCGGTGGAAACCCACAGCTGCTACGAATACGAAGGCATGCCCGTGGACTCCATCAACTGGTCCTGCAGCAACGAAAGCAAGGACACCCTCAACGCCACCAAGAAAAAAGTCGATCGCTGCGACGACCACTACCAGGCCACCTGCACCGCCCGCCTCACCCAGGAGTCCCTGGCCAACCCGCACTCGACCAGCAAAGACAAAAGCGCCAAACCGCTGAACATGCCCGACAACGCCAAAGTCACCACGTATTACTACGACGGCGAGCACCTGGCGCAGGCAAAGATTGATTGTGAGAACAGCGGCGGGAACTGGAAGGCTAAGTAACCTCGGTCATCGAGGATTGCCTGATAGAGAGCCCGGCTTGATGCCGGGCTTGCTGCATCTGCAAACAGCTTCAACCCTCACCAGCACCGCTGCTGGTGCCGCTGTCGTTCGATTGCTTCGAACCACTGGGCTTGGAACCCGCAGGTGTCGAGCCGTCATTGTTGGTGGTATTGCCCTGCGTGCCTTTGGGCACGGTGGCACCATTGGAATGAATGTCTTCCGGCGCACTCGGATTGGTTTGGCTATTGCCGTCGTTAGCGGTGGGTGCCGGGGTGTCGCTGGCGGCTGTTGCGTAGAGCGAAGTGGCGGATAGCAGCGTGGCTAGGGTGAATGCTGCGAGACTGGATTTATGCATGTCGGCGGTTCCTTTGCGGGGGTGAGTTATGCATTGGAAGCGCGTGCGCGGGGAAAATGCGGGAGGGCTGACGAATGGCAGGAACAAACAACCCGACACCTCCTAAAAGATACCGGGTCAACAGAAAATAATGCGCTATCCGATCAGAAGTTCGCCGGCGTATTCGCGCTGATTATCTCTGCCTCATCCGCGCCAATATTCCGAAACTTATGCGGCAACGTCGTCGGAAAGTAATACCCGTCCCCCGCACTCAGCACACTCACCTGCCCGTCCACGGTCAATTCCACCGTGCCGCGCGTGACCAAGCCGCACTCTTCGCCTTCGGCATGCACGATCGGTTCTTCGCCGGAGCTGGCGCCGGGGGCGTATTGTTCGCGGAGCAGGCGCATCTGGCGGCTGGGCACGGAGGCGCCGATGAGCAGCAGGCGCAGGCCGTGGCGGCCGAGGTCGGGTTGTTCGTTGGCGCGGAACACGTATTGGTGTTCGCGCGGGGGCTGGTCGAAGGTGAAGAAGTCGGCCAGGGACATCGGTATGCCTTCGAGCAGCTTTTTCAGCGAGCTGACGGAGGGGCTGACGCGGTTCTGTTCGATCAGCGAGATGGTCGCGTTGGTCACGCCGCTACGCCGGGCGAGCTCGCGCTGGGAGAGTTTGTAGCTTTCGCGTACTAGTTTGAGTCGAGAACCCGTATCCATGACTGCCTTATGTAAAAGGGGCGATGGGGGTGGGTGGCGGGTGACGCGCAGGTCGCGCGGATCACGTTGCTCCCGTGTCCCGGAACCGTGAAAGGCGGCTATTAAATCACGTTTGCCGGTGTTGCTCAGCAGGTTCGATGGATGGTGCGGCAAAAGTGCTGTTGGCCTTGGCAATACAGTCACTGTGGGAGCGAGCCTGCTCGCGAAAGCGTAGTGTCTGGCGAATCGATGTCGCCTGATATGGCCTCTTCGCGAGCAGGCTCGCTCCCACAGTGGACATCAGTGGTTTTGCATAAGTGAAAAACCGGCGGGGTCTTTCAGACCGTCGCCGGTGAGGTAAGTCAGACGCCGAAGCGGTCGCGCAGGGAGTAGTAGACCGCGCCCAGAGCGGTAAGCGGTGCGGAGAAGGTGCGGCCGCCGAGCATCGGCATGTGCGGTAGCGAGGCGAAGGCGTTGAAGCGTTCGGCGTCGCCGCGGATCATTTCCGAGATCAGTTTGCCGGCCAGGTGCGAGCAGGTGACGCCGTGGCCGCTGTAGCCCTGCATGTAGTAGGCGTTCTTTTCGATGCGGCCGAATTGCGGCATGCGCGACATGGTCAGCAGGAAATTGCCGGTCCAGCGGTAGTCGATTTTCACGTCCTTGAGCTGCGGAAAGGTCTTGAGGATCTTCGGCCGGATCAATTGTTCGATATCGTCCGGTTCCCGCGCACCGTAGACCACGCCACCACCGTAAAGCAGACGGTTGTCAGCGGTGAGACGGTAGTAATCCAGCAGGTAGTTGCAGTCTTCGACGCAATAGTTGTTGGTGATCAGGCTGCGCGCCTGCTGCTCGGTCAGCGGTTCGGTGACGACGATCTGCGAGCCGCACGGCATGCTTTTCGCGGTGACGCGGTTGTCGAGGCCTTGCGGCAGGTAGGCGTTGCCGGCGATCAGCAGGTATTTGGCGCGGACCAGCCCCTTGGCGGTGCGCACGGTGATCGGCTCGCCGTAGGTAATTTCGACCGCCGCCGACTGTTCGTAGATCTTGCCGCCCAAACGCACGATGGCAGCGGCCTCTCCTAGCGCCAGATTCAACGGATGAACGTGGCCGCCCTGCATGTCCAGCAAGCCGCCAACGTAAGCATCGGAGCCGACTTCGCGACGAATGTCCGCTGCATCCAGCATCTTCAGATTGCGGTTGCCGTAGCGTTCCCAATTGCGTTTCTGCTCGGCCAGGCCGTTGAGCTGTTTCTTGTTCATCGCCGCGAAAATACCGCCCGGGCGGTAGTCGCACTTGATGTCGTAATCCTTGATGCGCGAGCGAATGATGTCGGCGCCTTCGAAGATCATGCTGCCGAGGATTTCTGCAGTCTTGTCGCCGTAGCGCTCTTCGATGACATCGACGTCGCGGCTGTAGGAATTGACCAGTTGCCCGCCATTGCGACCGCTGGCGCCGTAGCCGACTTTCGCCGCTTCCAGCACGGTGACTTTGTAGCCGGCTTCGCTGAGGAACAGCGCCGAGGACAGACCGGTATAACCGGCGCCGATGATGCAGACGTCGCAGTCCAGCGCTTCTTCGAGAATCGGGAAGTCGATGGCTTCGTTGCGGGTGGCGGCGTAGTAGCTGTTTACGTGTTGCTGTTTCATAGGTTTCTCCGAGGGCCGCCAATCAGGGGCGACCGCCGCTGTAAAAGAATCAGAGCTTGATCCAGGTCGCTTTCAGTTCGGTGTACTTGTCGAACGCATGCAGCGATTTGTCGCGGCCGTTGCCCGACTGTTTGAAGCCACCGAACGGCGCAGTCATGTCGCCGCCGTCGTACTGGTTGACCCAGACGCTGCCGGCGCGCAGGCCGCGGGCGAAGGTGTGCGCCTTGCTCAGATTGCTGGTCCACACCCCGGCGGCGAGGCCGAAGATGCTGTCGTTGGCGATTTGCAGGGCTTCTTCGGCAGTGTCGAAGGTGATCAGCGACAGCACCGGGCCGAAGATTTCTTCCCTGGCGATGGTCATCGCGTTGGTCACGCCGTCGAAAATCGCTGGCTGCACGTAGAGGCCGCCGGTTTCTTCGAGGGTGCGTTGGCCGCCGGCAATCAACTCGGCGCCCTGCTCGCGGCCGATGCTGATGTAGCGCAGCACATTGTCCAGTTGACGCTGGTCGACCACGGCGCCGACGGTGGTCGCCGGATCAAGCGCGTGCCCCGGTTTCCACGCTTGCAGCGCTTCCACCAGCAGCGGGATGAACTGCTCGCGAATCGAGCGCTCGACCAGCAGACGCGAGCCGGCAGTGCAGACTTCGCCCTGGTTGAAGGCGATGGCACTGGCTGCTGCCTGGGCTGCCGCGCGCAGGTCCGGGGCGTCGGCGAACACCACGTTCGGGCTCTTGCCGCCAGCCTCGAGCCAGACGCGTTTCATGTTGCTCTGCCCGGCATAGATCATCAGTTGCTTGGCGATCGCCGTGGAACCGGTGAAGGCCAGCACGTCGACGTCCATGTGCAACGCCAGCGCCTTGCCGACGGTGTGGCCGTAGCCCGGCAGCACGTTGAACACGCCCTTCGGAATACCCGCCTCCAGCGCCAGTTGCGCGATGCGGATAGCGGTCAGCGGTGATTTTTCCGAAGGCTTGAGGATGAACGAGTTACCCGCCGCCAGCGCCGGGGCGAATTTCCAGCTGGCCATGATCAGCGGAAAATTCCACGGCACGATCGCCGCGACCACACCCGAGGGCTCGCGGGTAACGAGGCCGAGTTGATCGTGCGGCGTGGCGGCGACTTCGTCGTAGATCTTGTCGATGGCCTCGGCGCTCCAGCGGATCGCGTTGGCGGTCGCCGGGATGTCGATGCTCATCGAATCGCTGATCGGTTTGCCCATATCGAGGGTTTCCAGCAGCGCCAGTTCTTCCTGGTGTTGCAGGATCAGATCGGCGAAGCGGATCAGCACGCGCTTGCGCTCGGCCGGGGCTTTTTT
Source organism: Pseudomonas sp. Sample_20 (assembly GCF_004307585.1). Lineage (NCBI taxonomy): Bacteria > Pseudomonadati > Pseudomonadota > Gammaproteobacteria > Pseudomonadales > Pseudomonadaceae > Pseudomonas > Pseudomonas sp. Sample_20. Next base: position 78,461 of record NZ_RCOA01000108.1, read on the forward strand.
CGCCCAGATGCCGGAGTTGAAGGACTGGCGCGCGGCTTCGACGGCCAGGTTGGCGTCGGCTTCATCGGTGCTGGCGACGGCGGCAAGAAAGCGGCCATCGACCGGGCTCAGGCATTCGAAGGTGTCGCCACTGAGTGCCGGGCGATATTCACCGTTAATGAAGGCGCGGGATTCGATGGACAGAGACTGGAAGCGTTGTTCCCAGTCGTTGCGGGTTGTGGTCATTGTTTTGAGCTCGACAAGGGGGAATTCGGGGGTTGGTCTGGTTGCTTTGTCTGGCCGGGAATCGCTGCCCTCACCCTAGCCCTCTCCCAGAGGGAGAGGGGACCGATCGGGGGATGCCTGGTAACTGCGCCGACCTGAAAAATCTTTGCCGAATCCATCATCGACTGGATCGTTCAGGTCGCCGGATATCTCCAGACGACGCGGTCAGTCCCCTCTCCCTCCGGGAGAGGGTTAGGGTGAGGGGCTTTTGATCTTCAGACCGTATGCAGATACCAGTTGTACTCAAGGTCAGAAATCGAGTTCTCGAACTCGGCCAGCTCGCTTTCCTTGCACGCGACGAACACGTCGATGTACATCGGGTCGATGTAGCGCGCCATGACTTCGCTGTCGTCGAGCTCGCGCAAGGCGTCGCGCAGGTTGTTCGGCAGGCTCTGCTCGTTCTGCTCGTAGCTGTTGCCTTCGACCGGGGCGCCGGGCTCGATCTGGTTGGTCAGGCCGTGGTGAATGCCGGCCAGCACCGACGCCATCAGCAGGTACGGGTTGGCATCGGCACCGGCGACACGGTGTTCGATGCGCACGGCGTCCGCTGAACCTGTCGGCACGCGCACGGCCACGGTGCGGTTGTCGATGCCCCAGCTCGGCGAGTTCGGCACATAGAATTGCGCGCCAAAGCGGCGGTACGAGTTGACGTTCGGGCAGAGGAATGCCATTTGCGCCGGCAGGGTCTCGAGCACACCGCCGATCGCGTGACGCAGTGCGGCGTTCTGCTCGGGATCCTCGCTGGCGAAGATGTTGTTGCCTTCTTTGTCCAGAATCGAAATGTGCACATGCAAACCATTGCCGGCCTGGCCCGGATACGGCTTGGCCATGAAAGTCGTGTCCATCTCGTGGTCGTAGGCGATGTTCTTCACCAGACGCTTGAGCAGGACCGCGTAATCGCAGGCCTTGATCGGGTCGGAGACGTGATGCAGGTTGACTTCGAACTGCGCCGGGGCGCTTTCCTTGACGATCGCGTCAGCCGGGATGCCCTGCTCTTTCGCGCCTTCGAGGATGTCTTGCAGGCAGTCGACGTATTCGTCGAGGTCGTCGATCAGGTACACCTGAGTCGACACCGGACGCTTGCCGGATACCGGTGAACGTGGCGATTGCGGACGGCCATTCACGTTGTCCTGATCAATCAGGTAGAACTCGAGTTCGAACGCCGCGCAGATGGTCAGGCCAAGGTCGTCGAATTTGCGCACAACGTTGGCCAGCACTTCACGCGGGTCGGCGAAGAACGGCTGGCCTTCGATCTCGTGCATGGTCATCAGCAGTTGAGCGGTCGGGCGTTTTTGCCACGGCTCGATGCTCAGGGTGCCGGGGATCGGGTAACAGATGCGATCGGCATCGCCGATATCCAGGCCCAGGCCGGTGCTTTCCACCGTCGAGCCGTTGATGTCCAGCGCGAACAGCGACGCCGGCAGGTTGATGCCTTTTTCGTACACCTTATGAAGACTGGTGCGTTCGATGCGCTTGCCGCGCACCACACCGTTCATATCCGCAATCAGAAGGTCGACGTACAAAACCTCAGGATATTTCTTAAGGAATGCGTTGGCTTCGTTGAGTTGAACGGTACGCAGAGGGACCGACATGATGCACCTATTTAGCTGTTAATTATTATGTTCACCACCGTGTTGCGCAGCCAGTCAATCCGAAAGGCAAAGTGAAGTCAATAGCGAACACCCTGCCCTGCAGCCTTTATTTTTCGGGCTTTTCTTAACACTCTCGTGCTATATCCGCCGGCAAACCCCGGTAAACCTGAGCAATATGATGAACGGCGTTTAGAATTTTTTACATGGCAGTTGTTAATTAAAATCAACGAGGCTAAGCTCCGGAAAAGCTCGTTCAAGTGACAGACTTCGAGGTGAATAAAAATGGCATTCAAGCCATTGATCGGCGTTACTGCGTGCGTCAAACAGATTGGCCTGCACCCCTATCACATCAGCGGCGACAAGTACGTACGTGCTGTCAGCGTTGGCGCTGAAGGGTTGCCAGTGGTCATTCCTTCCCTCGGCAACCTGACTGAAATCGAAGACCTGCTCGGTCAGCTCGACGGTCTGTTGCTCACCGGCTCTCCCTCGAACGTGGAGCCCTTCCACTATCAAGGCCCGGCCAGCGCCCCCGGCACGGATCATGATCCGGCCCGCGACGCCACCACCCTTCCTTTATTGCGTGCAGCCATCGCGGCGGGCGTTCCGGTGCTCGGTATCTGCCGTGGCTTCCAGGAAATGAACGTGGCCTTCGGCGGCAGCCTGCATCAGAAGGTGCACGAGCTGCCCGGCATGCTCGACCACCGTGAAGCCGACAGCCCGGATGTGGCCGTGCAATACGCACCAGCCCATGCGGTCAGCGTGATCGCTGGCGGCGTGTTCGAAGCGCTGGAGCTGCCCGACGAATTTCAGGTCAATTCGATTCACAGCCAAGGCATCGACCGCCTCGCTCCCGGCCTGCGTGCTGAAGCCGTGGCACCGGACGGTTTGATCGAAGCGATCTCGGTCGAGCACAGCCTGACCTTCGCCCTCGGCGTGCAATGGCATCCGGAATGGCAGGTGCTGGACAACCCGAACTACCTGAAGATTTTCCAGGCGTTCGGCGCAGCGTGCCGGCAACGGGCGGCGAAGCGCAGTCAGCGCTGACGCAATCCCAGACTCGATAACGATTTACTGCCCCCACGGCTGGCGGGTGTGCGTTTGCACATCTGCCAGTCGTGAACCGCAACACCCGTGATAACAACAAGTACGACCCAGGCAGCCAGGACGGCGGCGCCGAACAAGCCGGATCGGTACGGACAAAGGCCACTCAGGTCAACGCATATCCCCTGTGGGAGCGAGCCTGCTCGCGAAAGCGGTGTATCAGCAAACGATGATGTCGACTGACACTCCGTATTCGCGAGCAGGCTCGCTCCCACAGGTTCTGCGCCAGCTGACAGGCATTCCGGACCGCTCCGCAATCCACTTAAGCCCGGCCACGTTGGCCAGGCACACGACACCTGTTGGGAGTTTCACATGGCAAACGCCTCCAGCACTTACCGCAAGGCACTCGAGGGTCAGCAGCAACCGAAAAAGGTGCTGGTGAAAGTCGATCGTGTCACCAAGAAGTTCGACGAAACCGTGGCCGTGGACGATGTGTCCCTGGAGATCCATCAGGGCGAGATTTTCGCGCTGCTGGGCGGTTCCGGTTCGGGCAAATCGACTCTGCTGCGCATGCTCGCCGGTTTCGAGCGGCCGACCGAGGGGCGGATTCTGCTCGATGGCGTGGACATCACCGACATGCCGCCTTACGAGCGGCCGATCAACATGATGTTCCAGTCCTACGCGCTGTTCCCGCACATGACCGTGGCACAGAACATCGCCTTCGGCCTCAAACAGGACCGTTTGCCTGCCAGCGAAATCGATGCTCGCGTCGAAGAAATGCTGCGCCTTGTGCACATGACCCAATACGCCAAGCGCCGCCCGCACCAGTTGTCCGGCGGCCAGCGGCAGCGCGTCGCCCTCGCCCGCTCGTTGGCCAAACGGCCGAAACTCTTGCTGCTCGACGAGCCGATGGGTGCGCTGGATAAAAAGCTGCGTTCGCAGATGCAGCTTGAGTTGGTCGAGATCATCGAGCGCGTCGGCGTGACTTGCGTGATGGTGACCCACGACCAGGAAGAAGCCATGACCATGGCCCAGCGCATCGCGATCATGCACCTGGGCTGGATCGCGCAGATCGGCAGCCCGGTGGACATTTATGAAGCGCCGGTCAGCCGCATGGTCTGCGAATTCATCGGCAACGTGAACGCCTTCGACGGCACCGTGGTGGAAGATCTGGAAGGCCACGCGATCATTCACAGCCCCGACTTGCAGCAGAAGATCTATGTCGGTCACGGCGTCAGCACCTCGGTGCAGGACAAGTCGATCACCTACGCCATCCGCCCGGAAAAAATGCTCGTCAGCACCACCCAACCGGAGTTCCGCTACAACTGGTCCGAAGGCAAGGTCCACGACATCGCTTACCTCGGCGGCCACTCTGTGTTTTACGTCGAGCTGCCCGGCGGCAAGATCGTCCAGTCGTTCATGGCCAATGCCGAACGCCGTGGCGCGCGGCCGACCTGGGACGACAAGGTCTACGTCTGGTGGGAAGACGACAGCGGCGTGGTGCTGCGCTCATGAGAACTTTCAATCAGCAATTCTTGCGCCTGGTGCCCAGCGGACGAAAACTGGTGATCGGCATTCCGTTCATCTGGCTGTTCCTGTTCTTCATGCTGCCGTTCTTTCTGGTGATGAAGATCAGCTTTTCGGAAGCCGCGCTGTCGATCCCGCCGTACTCGGAGATCTACACCTTCGCCGAACAGAAATTCCAGCTGCTGCTGAACATCGGCAACTACACCCTGCTCGGCGAAGACGAACTGTACCTGTCGGCGTATCTCGGCTCGCTGAAGGTCGCGGCATTGAGCACGCTGATGTGCCTGGTGATCGGTTTTCCGATGGCTTACGCGATCACCAAGACCGGCAAGGAAACGCAAAACGTCCTGCTGCTGTTGATCATGATGCCGACCTGGACGGCGATCCTGATCCGCGTGTATGCGTGGATGGGCATCCTCAGCAACAACGGTCTGCTCAACGGGTTCCTGATGTGGACCGGGCTCACCGACCACCCGATCGAGATCCTCAACACCAACACTGCCGTCTATATCGGTGTGGTTTACGCGTATCTGCCGTTCATGGTTCTGCCGCTCTATGCCAACCTGGTCAAGCACGACAACAGCCTGCTGGAAGCCGCGCAGGATCTGGGTTCGAGCAACTTCAACAACTTCTGGAAGATCACCGTGCCGCTGGCCAAGAACGGCATCATTGCCGGCTGCATGCTGGTGTTCATTCCGGTGGTCGGCGAGTTCGTGATTCCGGAACTGCTGGGTGGCCCGGAGACGCTGATGATCGGTCGCGTGCTGTGGCAGGAGTTCTTCAATAACCGCGACTGGCCGGTGGCTTCCGCGCTGGCGGTGGTGATGCTGTTGATCCTGATTGTGCCGATTCTGCTGTTCAACCGCAGCCAGGCCAAAGAGATGGAGGCACGGGGATGAAACGCTTCAACTTTTCCAAATTCATGCTGATCTTCGGCTTGATGTTCATTTATCTGCCGATGCTGATTCTGGTGATCTACTCGTTCAACGCCTCGAAACTGGTGACGGTGTGGGGCGGCTGGTCGATCAAGTGGTATGTCGGCCTGCTCGACAACACGCAACTGATGGGCTCGGTGGTGCGCTCGCTGGAAATCGCCTGCTACACCGCGATTGCCGCTGTGGCACTGGGCACCCTCGCCGCGTTCGTCCTGACGCGGGTGACGCGCTTCAAGGGTCGCACGCTGTTTGGTGGCCTGGTGACCGCGCCGTTGGTAATGCCGGAAGTGATCACCGGTCTGTCGCTGTTGCTGCTGTTCGTGGCGATGGCGCAGCTGATCGGCTGGCCGCAGGAGCGCGGCATCGTCACCATCTGGATCGCCCACACCACCTTTTGTGCCGCTTATGTGGCGGTGGTAGTCTCCGCGCGCCTGCGGGAACTGGATCTGTCGATCGAAGAAGCGGCGATGGACCTCGGCGCCAAACCATTCAAAGTGTTTTTCCTCATCACCATTCCAATGATCGCGCCGTCGCTGGCCGCCGGCGGGATGATGTCGTTCGCCTTGTCGCTGGATGATCTGGTGCTGGCGAGTTTTGTCTCCGGGCCGGGCTCGACCACGCTACCGATGGAAGTGTTCTCGGCGGTGCGTCTGGGCGTGAAACCCGAGATCAACGCTGTGGCCAGCCTGATTCTGCTGGCAGTGTCGCTGGTGACTTTCCTCGTCTGGTATTTCGGCCGTAAGGCAGAGGCCAACCGCAAACGGGCGATTCAGGAAGCGATGGATCAGACCGCGAATGAGTCGTGGCAACAGCCGGCAGCGGCGACTGCCTGAGCAACACCGATGAACCACTGTGGCGAGGGGATTTATCCCCGTTGGGCTGCGAAGCGGCCCCTGCAGTTCTACCTGAAGACTCCGTATTCAGGTTTTGCGACTGCTTCGCAGCCGAGCGGGGATAAATCCCCTCGCCACAAGGTTCAAGTGCACCGAGCTTTTGTTTTGTTGAATAAGAAGAAGGGAGTTGTACCGATGAAAATGTTTGGCAGGACTCTGCTGACACTGTCCTTCATGGGCGCAATGGTCATGGGCGCCCAGGCCAACGACAAGGTGCTGCGTGTTTACAACTGGTCCGATTACATCGCGCCGGACACCGTGAAAAAGTTCGAAGACGAGACTGGCATTCGCGTGACCTACGACATCTTCGACAGCAACGAAACCCTGGAAGCGCGCCTGCTCGCAGGCAAATCCGGCTACGACATCGTCGTGCCGTCGAACAGTTTCCTGGCCAAACAGATCAAGGCTGGCGTCTATCAACCACTGGACAAATCGAAGCTGCCGAACTGGAAGAATCTCAACCCGGTACTGTTGAAAAACGCTTCCGCCAGTGATCCGGACAACGCGCATGCGTTCCCGTACATGTGGGGCTCGATCGGCATCGGTTTCAATCCGGCGAAGGTCAAGGAAGTTCTCGGCGCCAACGCCCCGACCAACTCCTGGGACTTACTGTTCAAACCGGAGAACGCGGAAAAGCTCAAAGCCTGCGGCATCAGTTTCCTCGATTCGCCGACCGAAATGCTCCCGGCCGCCCTGCACTATCTGGGCTATCCGGTGAACGACAAGGACAAGGCGCACATCGCCGAAGCCGAAGCGCTGTTCATGAAAATCCGCCCGTACGTGGCGTATTTCCATTCCTCGAAGTACATCTCCGATCTGGCCAACGGCAACATCTGCGTGGCGGTCGGTTACTCCGGCGACGTCCTGCAGGCCAAGGCCCGCGCAGTGGAATCGGGCAACAAGGTGGTGATCGACTACAGCATTCCCAAGGAAGGCGCCGGCAGCTTCTACGACATGGTCGCCATCCCCCGTGATGCGGCAAACGTCGACAACGCCTACCTGTTCATGGACTTCCTGATGCGCCCGGACATCATTGCCGAAGTCACCAACAGCATCGGCTACAGCAACGCCAACGCAGCGGCCACGCCACTGGTGGACGAAGCGATCCGCAACGAACCGGGCTCGTATCCGTCGCAAGCGGTGATGGCGACCTTGTATGCAGTGCCGGATCAGCCGATTGCCACGCAGCGGATCATGACCCGTGGCTGGACGCGGGTGAAGCTCGGTAAATAAAAACACCGATGATCAAAATGTGGGAGCGAGCCTGCTCGCGAAGGCGGTGGGACAGGCGACGAAAATATTGGATGTGCCGACGCTTTCGCGAGCAGGCTCGCTCCCACAATGAAGCAATACAGTGCTGAAAATTTTCCGTTCACGCAGCGCCTTACCACCGCTGCACCCTGATCTGAACGGCCTCACCCGGCTCCCTCGGCTCGGGTGAATTTGCAGGCGCCTTCGGGCGCCTTTTTTTGTCCGTTCAGATCAGCGGCCAGTCCTGCAAAACCCGATAGCGACCCTTGTGCGATTCGAACAGAGCGAAGCGTTCAGCACGCAGAAAGAACTCCGGCGGCGTGCGCGATTCCGGCTCCGGCGCGCGGTACTCCCGCGCCAGTGTCAGGTGCGGGCGGAACTCGTGGGTGGGCTCGTCAAAACCGAACGGCAGCATCGCCTGCTCCAGCGCGTAGACCAGGCGCAACAACGCGGGCGGCGCCTGTTCCGGTGCCAGCGATAGCACACCGGGGCGATGCCAGACCTGCAAGCGATCCAGCGCAATGCGCAACGTTTCGCCGGGAATACGCACACTGCCCGCTGCTTCGCAGACGCCGTGAATCTGCGCCAGCGGCACCGCACCGAGAAACATCAGGGTCAGATGAAAATTATCCGCCGGCACCGGTTTGCCGCTGCGCAGGCCCAGTTCCGCGCGCCACTGGGCGATTGCCTTGCGCTGCGCCGGCGGGCAGTCCAAAGCGAAAAACAGCCGTTTCGACGGTTCATCCCTGCGCACTTCATCCATCATCGCCCTGCCCCCCATATCGTCATGATCGCGCCGATTCTACACAGCCTGTTCTGACGACTCGCGACAGGAAGCTATAGTTCAAGGATTGCCATCAACCGGAGGCTGCCATGCGCGAGATCCTCAGCAAAGAACCCTGGTGGGCCCGGCCACCGCATCCCGGACAGGACGAAAGCGAACTGGAATGGGGCTGGCTGGTGCATTACAGCGAAGGCGAACCGCGCTTCGAATTCGTTCGTGAGAGGCCCAGCGACGAGCAGATCCGCAACCGCAAAAGTTGCCGGGTCACCCCCTCGCCCGAATGAATAGAGCCCGTGAGCACTAATCCTGTGGGAGCGAGCAGGCTCGCTCCTTGGGTCATGCATTGATCAGTGGGGTTGGGTGTCGCCGGCGGCGGTGTCGATGCTGACAACCACTGACATCCCCGGCCGCAAGCGTTCTTCTTCCTGCTGATCGGGATCGATGGTGATGCGCACCGGCACGCGCTGGGCGATCTTGACGAAGTTACCGGTGGCGTTGTCGGCCTGCAGCAAGGCAAATTCCGAGCCGGTGCCCGGCGAAATATGCTGCACATGGCCAGTGAATCTGCGGTGGTTCAAGGCGTCGACGGTGAAGCGCACCGGTTGCCCGACACGTACGTTGGCCATCTGGGTTTCCTTCATGTTGGCGATCACCCATTTCTGGTCCGGGACCAGCGCCATCAATTGCGCGCCGGAGTTGACGTAGGCGCCGAGGCGCACGCCAATCTGCCCGAGCTGGCCGTCGCGCGGAGCCACGATCCGCGTGTTCGACAGATCGATGCGCGCCAGTTGCACCGCTGCTTCGGCACTGGCCACGGCGGCCTCCAGCGAGCCGCGATTGACGATCACCGTTTGCAGATCCTGCCGGGCGATTTCCAGATTGGCCTTGGCCTGCGCCACAGAAGCCGTGCTCTGCGCGTTGGCAGCGAGAGTCACGTCGAATTCGCGCTTGGACACCGAGCCGTCGCGCACCAGTTCCTGATTACGCCGCAGATCCGCCTCGCTCTTGCGCAACTGCGCCTGGCTGTCGGCGAGCACTGCCTGGCGCAATTTGATCGTCGCTTCAGCGCTGTTGCGCTGCTGCACGACGTTGGCCAGTCCGGCCTTCTGCACCGCCAGTTGTGCCAGAGACTGGTCGAGGCGTTGCTGATAAATGCGGTCGTCCAGACGCACCAGCAGATCCCCGGCCTTGACGTACTGGAAGTCCTGCACCGGCACCTCGAACACATAGCCGCTGAGCTGCGGGCCGATGATCGTCACCTGCCCGCGCACCAAGGCGTTTTCGGTGGTTTCGACTGCACTGCTGAACGGCGGCAGTTGCCACGCATACAGCACGATCAGCACGCCGACGATGGCGATTGCGGCAAAGCCCAGCGAAGAGATGATCCGCACCCGCAGCGAACGCGGCGCGGTATTCGGTGACGATGGCGGCGCCTCCCCTTCAGGTGTGGCGGCGATGGCGTTGGTGGTTGTGGTGGTCGGTTCGGTCATGAAGAAGTGGCACCGCTGGGTGGTACGGAAGGTGTCGGTTCAATGGCTTTGGTGGTGCTCATCAGCCACAACGCGCGTATCGAAAGCCAGATCATGGTCAGGACGGCAATGACCGCGATCAGCATGAAGACATCGTTATAGGCCAGCACGTTCGCTTCGCGTGTCGCCGCATTGGCGAGGCTGCGAATGCCGGCCAGATTGCGCAGGCTCGGGTCCGCCAGCAAACCGCCGAAGGCCGAGCCGCCGCTCTGCACCCGCGCGGCCACCAACGGGTCGGACATCACCAGATGATCGACGATGTGGCTGGAATGGTACTTCTCCCGCACGATCTGAAAAGTGCCGAGCAACGCCGCGCCGAGCAGTCCGCCGAGGTTATTGCAGATCCCGAACAGCACGGAAAAACTCACCAGGTTGCGCGGATTGGTCAGCACGTTACGCGTGCCGAAGACCATGGTCGGGCCGAGAAAAAACGTACTGCCGAACGCCAGCAGGAACTGACTGAAATACATGTTTTCGGGGCGGGTCAGGTTGTTCGAGAAGCTGTCCATCACCGAACCGGTGGCCATCAGCGCCAAGGAAATGATCAACGGCATCAGCAAATGTTTGGGGTCGATGGTCAGTGCGCTGGTGGCAAGCCCGGCGATACTGCCGATCAGCATCACCACATACAGACTGTGCAACTGCTCATAGCCCATGTTGAGGTTCTGCATGAACCCCACGGCGCCGGTGGATTGCTCCGAGGTGACCATGCGGATCAGAGTCACCGCCAGCGCCAGGCGGATCATCGTTCCGCTGCCCAGCCAGCGGGTCATCAACATCGGGTTGCTGCGGTTGTGCTCGATGGCCAGGCCCATGATGATCAGCGCGATCGAACAGGCCAGCGCCACGCCGATCCAGTCCGCCTCCAGCCACCAGTCGATCCGCCCCAGCGACAACACCGCGCACAACAACGCTACACCAGTGGCGAGGATGGCGAAGGTGAGGAAATCGAGTTTTTCAAAGGTTTTGAAGCGGTCACCGGGCGGCAACTTCAGCAGTAAGACACAGCCAAGTGACAGCAGGGCCATGCCCAATTCGAACAGGTACAGACCGCGCCATTCGGCGATCTGCAACAGGTCTTCGGAAAACAGCCGCGCCAGCGGTAACGCCAATTGCGACGTGCCGAGGCCGAGCACCAACGCTTTGAGCCGCCACTTCGCCGGGAATGCCTGGACCATGTAATACAGACCCAGCGAGCTCAGCGCCGCACCGACCATGCCGTGGGCAGCCCGCACCGCCACTGCCGAGTTGAGATCGTTGACGAACAAATGGCCGAAGGTCACCAGTGCATACAGCACCAGAAACACTTCGGTGAACGCGCGCAAGCCGAACTGCTGGCGAAACTTCACCAGCAGCAGGTTCATCGATACGTTGGTCATCACATACGCCGCCGGCAGCCAGGCCATCTCCGCCGTGGTCGCGCCGAGCGAGCCTTGCAGGTAAGGCAGGTTGGCAACCACCAGCGAGTTGCCCAACCCACCAGTCACCGCCACCAGCACGCCAACCGCCGCATAAGCCAGGCGCTTGGGCGTGGAGTGCAACGGGGTCGATGGGGAACCGGGCAGGCTGGGCTTTTCGTGGGGTTGCCAGTTGCGCGGGGCGTATTTATCCATGGATCGGCCTGGTGCTGGGGGTAGAGGAAGTTTGCCGCAATTTGACAGGCAATACACGACTCGACGGACACCAAGGAACCCGGTGGGAGCGAGCCTGCTCGCGAAAGCGCTGTGTCAGTCGACAACTTCATTGAAGGAAAGTCCGCATTCGCAAGCAGCCTCGCTCCCACAGGGGTTCGGCGTCGCATGGGAGGTCATCGCATAACTTCCAGTTGACAATCCCCGTAAATCTGGGAAATATCCGCATCGATGTTGTACGACGACGTATGACAAATAATAAAAACAACAAACGATCCAGGGAGCGTCACAGTGAGCCCACTCGCCCGCAATTCCGTCCGCCCTTCACGTTTTGCCCATTTCAAACCGCGTTCGACCCTGAGCCTGATCGGTTGCAGCAGCCTCGCTCTGGCCCTGCCGATGAGCGCCGATGCCGAAGGCTTTCTTGACGACAGCAAAGCCACGCTGAACCTGCGCAACGCCTACTTCAACCGCAACTTCGTCAACCCGGCCAATCCGCAGGGCAAGGCTGAAGAATGGACGCAGAACTTCATTCTCGACGCCAAATCCGGCTTCACCCAGGGCACCGTCGGCTTCGGCCTCGACATCCTTGGCATGTACTCGCAGAAGCTCGATGGTGGCAAAGGCACTGGCGGTACGCAGTTGTTGCCGATTCATGATGACGGTCGCCCGGCCGACAATTTCGGTCGCCTCGGCGTGGCGCTGAAAGCCAAAGTCTCGAAGACCGAATTGAAAGTCGGTGAATGGATGCCGGTGCTGCCGATCCTGCGCTCCGACGACGGCCGCTCCCTGCCGCAGACCTTTCGCGGTGGCCAGATTACGTCCACCGAGATCAACGGCCTGACCGTTTACGGCGGCCAGTTCCGTGGCAACAGCCCGCGCAACGACGCGAGCATGGAAGACATGTCGATGAACGGCCGCGGTGCATTCACCTCCGATCGCTTCAACTTCGGCGGCGGCGAATACAGCTTCAACGAAAAACGCACGATGGTCGGCGTGTGGTACGCCGAGCTCACCGACATCTACCAGCAGCAGTATTTCAACCTCAGCCACAGCCAGCCGATGGGCGACTGGACGCTGGGCGCCAACCTCGGTTTCTTCACCGGCAAGGAAGACGGCAGCGCTCAGGCCGGCGACCTCGACAACAAGACCGCGTTCGCCCTGCTCTCGGCCAAGTATGGCGGCAACACCTTCTACGTCGGCCTGCAGAAACTCACCGGCGACGATGCGTGGATGCGCGTCAACGGCACCAGCGGCGGCACCCTGGCCAACGACAGTTACAACGCCAGTTATGACAACGCCAAAGAGCGCTCCTGGCAGGTGCGTCACGACTACAACTTCGTTGCGCTGGGCGTGCCTGGCCTGACCCTGATGAACCGCTACATCAGCGGCGATAACGTACACACCGCCACCACCAATGACGGCAAGGAATGGGGCCGCGAATCGGAACTGGCCTACACCGTGCAGAGCGGCCCGCTGAAGAACCTCAACGTGAAATGGCGCAACGCGACCATTCGCCGGGACTTCAGCACCAACGAATTTGACGAGAACCGGATTTTTATCAGCTATCCGATTTCGTTGTTGTAACGGTTGGCGGTTTACCCTGTGGGAGCGAGCCTGCTCGCGAAAGCGCCGGACCAGTCGATTTGTTCTGACTGGCACACGGCATTCGCGAGCAGGCTCGCTCCCACAAGGGAATTGCATTGCAAGGCAGGTATCGGGTCTTGAGAAAATGAATCGTCCCTTCCGTCATCTACACCAAAAGTCGCGTTGACAAGATCCGGAAACCCTACCGATACTTCAGCGCAGTCATACGACAACCTACAACAAACCTAATAACAATGTGTTCAGGGATTGCCATGACGTCTACCTCTACCCCCCGCGCTCCTTTCAACCGCCTGCTGCTGACCGGTGCCGCCGGCGGCCTGGGCAAAGTGTTGCGCGAACGCCTGCGCCCTTACGCCAATGTGCTGCGCCTGTCCGACATCGCCGCCCTCGCCCCGGCCGTCGATGACCACGAAGAAGTCGTGCTCTGCGACCTCGCCGACAAGCAAGCCGTGCATCAACTGGTCGAAGGGGTCGATGCGATCCTGCATTTCGGCGGCGTTTCGGTCGAGCGCCCGTTCGAAGAAATCCTCGGTGCCAACATCAGCGGCGTGTTCCACATTTACGAAGCGGCGCGCAAGCACGGTGTGAAGCGGGTGATCTTCGCCAGTTCCAACCACGTCATCGGTTTCTACAAACAGGACCAACAGCTCGACGCCACCTCGGCGCGTCGTCCCGATGGTTACTACGGTCTGTCCAAGTCCTACGGCGAAGACATGGCCAGTTTCTACTTCGATCGCTACGGCATCGAAACCGTCAGCATCCGCATCGGCTCCTCGTTCCCCGAACCGCAGAACCGCCGGATGATGCACACCTGGCTGAGCTTCGACGATCTCACGCAACTGCTCGAACGCTCGCTGTACACACCGAACGTCGGCCACACCGTGGTCTACGGCATGTCCGCCAACAAAGACGTCTGGTGGGACAATCGCTACGCCAGCCACCTCGGTTTCGAAGCCAAGGACACCTCGGAAATCTTCCGCGACAAGGTCGAAGCGCAACCGATGCCAGCCGACGATGATCCGGCGCGGATCTACCAAGGCGGCGCCTTCGCCGCAGCAGGCCCGTTCGGCGACTGACCGTTCGACTTGATCCCCTCCAATAAAAACCATGGGAATGAGTATGCAAGCCGAATTGATCGTCGACGCCCGCAACGCGGTCGGTGAAAGCCCGGTCTGGGTGCCGCAGGAAAACGCTCTGTACTGGGTCGATATTCCCAACGGCGGGCTGCAACGCTGGAGCGCTGACAGCGGGCATGTTGCCTCGTGGAAGGCCCCGGAAATGCTCGCCTGCATCACCCGCCACCGCAGTGGCGGCTGGGTCGCTGGCATGGAAAGCGGATTCTTTCGACTGCACCCGCACAGCGACGGCAGCCTCGACAGTGAGTTGCTCGCTACCGTCGAGCACAGCCGCGCCGACATGCGCCTCAATGACGGTCGCTGTGATCGCCAAGGGCGTTTCTGGGCGGGCAGCATGGTGCTGAACATGGGCCTGAACGCGTCTGAAGGCCGGCTCTATCGCTACGGCGCCGGGCAGACGGGCGTGATCGAAGCGCAGCTGGATGGCTTCATCGTGCCCAACGGCCTCGCTTTCAGCCCTGACGGCAAAACCATGTACCTGTCGGATTCGCACCCCAATGTGCAACTGATCTGGGCCTTCGATTACGACACCGAGACCGGCACGCCATCGAATCGCCGAATCTTCGTCGACATGAATCATTTCCCCGGCCGCCCCGATGGCGCCGCCGTGGATGCCGAAGGCTGCTACTGGATCTGCGCCAACGACGCCGGCCTGATCCACCGCTTCGCCCCGGACGGCCGACTGGATTTCTCGCTTGAAGTACCGGTGAAGAAACCGACCATGTGCGCCTTCGGCGGCAGCAACCTGGACACCTTGTTTGTCGCCTCGATTCGCCCCGGCGATGACCACGACCCGCAATCGCTGGCCGGCGGCGTGTTCGCCCTGAAGCCAGGCGTCAAAGGCCTCGCCGAACCGCAATTCAACGATTTGCTTTAGACCCTCTGCTGCACCGCTGCGCCTTGAACACAAAAATAACAAGACTGGAGACTCACCCCTCATGAACTTCAAACGCACCTTGCTCGCCGCTGCACTCCCGCTGATGTTCACCTTCGCTGGTGCCGCTCAGGCACTGGAACTTAAAGTCGCCGACATCCACCCCAAGGGTTATCCCACCGTGGAAGCCGAAGAAAGCATGGGCAAGACCCTGACCAAGGAAACCAACGGCGAGCTGACCTTCAAGTACTTCCCGGGCGGCGTGCTCGGTTCGGAAAAAGAAGTCATCGAGCAGATGCAATTCGGCGCGATACAGATGTCTCGCGTCAGCCTGGGTATCGTCGGCCCTGTGGTGCCGGATGTGAACGTGTTCAACATGCCGTTCATTTTCCGCGACCAGCAACATATGCGTAACGTCATCGATGGCCCGGTGGGCGATGAGATTCTCGACAAGATCACCAACTCCGAATTCAAATTGGTGGCCCTGGCGTGGATGGACGGCGGTACACGCAACATCTACACCAAAAAACCGGTGCGCAAGCTCGAAGACCTCAAGGGCATGAAAATTCGCGTGCAAGGCAACCCGATGTTCATCGACATGATGAACGCCATGGGTGCCAACGGTATCGCCATGGACACCGGCGAAATCTTCAGCGCCCTGCAGACTGGCGTGATCGACGGTGCGGAAAACAACCCGCCGACCCTGCTCGAACACAACCACTTCCAGAACGCCAAGTTCTACAGCCTGACCGGTCACCTGATCCTGCCGGAGCCAATCGTGATGTCGAAAATCACTTGGGAAAAACTCACTCCGGATCAACAGCAACTGGTGAAAAAAGCTGCCAAGGCTGCCCAGGCTGAAGAGCGCGTACTGTGGGACAAGAAGTCCGCCGCCAGTGAAGAAAAACTCAAGGCCGCCGGCGTCGAGTTCATCACCGTTGACAAGAAACCTTTCTACGAAGCTACCGCCTCGGTTCGCGAGAAATACGGCGCGCCTTATGCCGATCTGATCAAAAAGATCGAAGCCGTTCAGTAACGCCTCCCGCTCCGTACTCATGAACAAGGCCCGGCGCGCCAGCGGTTCAGGCGCGCCCGGTTACGGTGGAACCCGATGAAGAATCTGCTGCTGCGTATCAACGACAAGATCTACATGACGTGCATCTGGGTCGCCGGCCTTTCTGTCCTGGCGATTTCCCTGATGATCCCTTGGGGCGTGTTCGCCCGCTATGTACTCGGCACCGGTTCGAGCTGGCCTGAGCCGACGGCGATCCTGCTGATGATGGTGTTCACCTTCATCGGCGCCGCCGCCAGTTACCGCGCCGGTGCGCACATGGCCGTGGCCATGCTCACCGACCGCATGCCTGCGCAAATGAAAGCCGCAGCGGCGATTTTTTCGCAACTGTTGATGGCGGCCATCTGCATCTTCATGACCATCTGGGGCACCAAGCTGTGCATGTCCACCTGGAACCAGTTCATGGCAGCCCTGCCCGATCTGCGGGTTGGCGTGACCTATCTGCCGATTCCCGTGGGCGGTTTGCTGACGCTGATTTTTGTCGTGGAAAAACTTTTGCTCGGTGACCAGAGCAAACGTCGGGTCGTGCAGTTCGACCTGGTTGAAGAAAGTGAAGGTGCCGCTTAATGGACGCTCTGATTCTGCTGGGCAGTTTTATCGTATTGATTCTGATCGGCATGCCGGTCGCTTACGCGTTGGGCGCCGCTGCGCTGATCGGCGCTTGGTGGATCGACATTCCATTCCAGGCGGTGATGATCCAGGTCGCCTCGGGGGTGAACAAATTCTCGCTGCTGGCCATTCCGTTCTTCGTCCTCGCCGGTGCGATCATGGCCGAGGGCGGCATGTCGCGCCGTCTAGTGGCGTGTGCCGGCGTGCTGGTAGGTTTCGTCCGTGGTGGCCTGTCACTGGTCAACATCGTCGCCTCGACGTTCTTCGGCGCGATCTCCGGTTCGTCGGTGGCCGACACCGCGTCGGTAGGCTCGGTGCTGATTCCGGAAATGGAACGCAAGGGCTATCCACGGGACTTCTCCACCGCCGTGACCGTCAGCGGTTCGGTGCAAGCCCTGCTGACTCCGCCAAGCCACAACTCGGTGCTCTACTCGCTGGCCGCTGGCGGTACGGTGTCGATCGCTTCGCTGTTCATGGCCGGCATCGTCCCAGGCCTGATGATGAGCGCCTGCCTGATGGTGCTGTGCCTGATCTTCGCGAAAAAGCGCAACTACCCCAAGGGCGAAGTGATTCCGATGCGCCAGGCGCTGAAGATCGTCGGCGAAGCCCTGTGGGGCATGATGGCGATGGTGATCATCCTCGGCGGCATTCTCTCGGGGATTTTCACCGCCACTGAATCGGCGGCCATCGCCGTGCTGTGGTCATTCTTCGTGACCATGTTCATCTACCGCGACTACAAATGGAGCGAACTGCCCAAGCTGATGCACCGCACGGTGCGCACCATCTCCATTGTGATGATCCTGATCGGTTTCGCCGCCAGCTTCGGCTACATCATGACCCTGATGCAGATCCCGGCGAAGATCACCACGCTGTTCCTGACCCTGTCGGACAACCGCTACGTGATCCTCATGTGCATCAACGTCATGCTGCTGTTGCTTGGCACGGTGATGGACATGGCGCCGCTGATTCTGATCCTCACGCCGATCCTGATGCCAGTGATCATGGGCATCGGTGTCGATCCCGTGCAGTTCGGCATGATCATGCTGGTCAACCTGGGGATCGGATTGATAACACCGCCGGTGGGCGCCGTGCTCTTCGTCGGCTCGGCGGTGGGCAAGGTCAGTATCGAAAGCACCGTAAAAGCGCTGCTGCCATTCTATGGCGTGCTGTTCCTGGTGTTGCTGCTGGTGACCTACGTTCCGGCGATTTCGCTGTGGCTGCCGCACCTGGTGTTGTAACCCGCTGAGAAGATCGCAGCCTTCGGCAGCTCCTACAGGAACGCAATCTCTTGTAGGAGCTGTCGAGTGCAACGAGGCTGCGATCTTTGCTCTTCACGCCCGCAATAACATGTACCCCGCCACCACCAGACAGACACTGGCAAACCCCACCTGCAACGCCCGCGCCGGCACCTGCGCGCACAGCCTGCGACCGATGAGCATGCCAACGATGCTGGCGACAATGAACGCCGCGCCCTGGCTGTCGATACGCACCCCCGCATGAAACGCGCCGATCACCCCGATCGCGGAAATCAGACTGATCACCATCAACGACGTCGCAACGATGCCGCGCATCTGCACATCGGTCAGTTGCTTGAACGCCGGCACAATCAGAAAGCCGCCGCCGACGCCCAGTAAACCCGAAACCACGCCAGTAACCGCTCCCAGTGCAGCCAGGGTGGCGGTGCATTTGGCGGTCCAGTCGAAGCGCCCGGTCTGCTCGTTGAGCATGCAGTTTTTCTGCCCCCAACTGGCATGGCCGTGATCGCTCGGCCCCGCTTGCTGACGGTCCTTTCTGAACATTCGCCAGGCGACCAGGACCATCAGCAGGCTGAACAGAATCATCAGAATCTTTTCCGGCAACTGATGCGCGAAGTAGATCCCCAGCGGCGAAAACACCGCGCCCAATGCCGCGATCAACAGCGCTGCGCGGTAACGCACCAGACCATGGCGCAAACCATCGATCGCCCCGACCGCTGCCGCGCTGCCGACCGCAAACAAGGCTACCGGCGCCGCTTGCGTCATCGTCCAGCCGAGCCCGAGCACCAGCGCCGGCACCGCGAGAATCCCGCCGCCCGCGCCGGTCAGGCCGAGGACCAACCCCATCACCACGCCAAACAGACTTGCCAGCAACATAGGAGTTTTCTCAGTCGACTCTGGACAGACGCGTCAGCCATTCGCGGCCCTTGAGCATGCCGTGCCAGTAGAACCACGGCAGCAGCGTCGCTTTCAGCCACCATGCCGAACGGCGGGCCACGGTCGGGTCCAGCGGGAAAGTCGGCAGCAGTTTGCCGCCATAGCCGAACTCGGCGAGGATCACCTTGCCCTTCTCCACCGTCAGCGGGCACGAGCCGTAGCCGTCGTACTTGAGCGGCAGCGGCTGTTGTTTGCGCGCGGCCAGCAGGTTCTGCGCAACGACGACCACCTGCTTGCGCACCGCTGCGGCGGTTTTCGCGTTGCTGGTGCCGCAGATATCGCCCAGTGCGAACACCTCGGGATAGCGCGGATGCTGCAGGCTGTGCGGATCGACCTCGCACCAACCGCCGGCATCGGCCAGCGGACTCTGTGCGATGAAATCCGGCGCGACTTGTGGCGGCACGACGTGCAGCAGATCGAAAGTTTTCGCGACCCGGCTGACATTGCCATCGGCGTCCTTGACTTCAAACCACGCGGTTTTTGCCGGGCCGTCGACCTTGACCAGATTCGAGTTGAACGCCAGTTGCGCGTCGTACTGTTCGATGTACTTCATCAACGGCGGCACGAAGGTCGGCACGCCAAACAGCGCAGCGCCAGCGAGATTGAATTCGACATTGATGTCTTTCAGCACGGCGGATTTGCGCCAGTAATCGCAAGACAGATACAGGGCCTTCTGCGGTGCGCCGGCGCATTTGATCGGCATCGCTGGCTGGGTGAACAGCGCCCGGCCGTCGCGCAGTTTCTGCACTTGATCCCAGGTGTACTGGGCGTGTTGATAGCTGTAGTTGGAGGTGACGCCGTGCTGACCGAGGCTTTCCTGCAAACCTTCGATTTTCTCCCAGGCCAGGCGCAGGCCGGGGCAGACGATCAGGTTCTGATAGCTGACGGTGCGCTGGTCGTCGAGGGTGAGTTGGCGGCTTTGCGGGTCGATGGCGCTGACACTGGCCTGAATCCACGTCGCCTGACGCGGCATGACTTTGCTCATCGGCCTGACGGTGTCTTTCATATCAAACGCACCACCGCCGACCAGCGTCCACGCCGGTTGGTAGTAGTGCTGTGAACTCGGCTCGATCACGGTGATTTTGAGTTGCGGGTCACGCTTGAGCAGGCTGGCGACAAAACCGATGCCGGCCGTGCCGCCGCCGATGACCACGATGTCCGCACTGATGGATGGGCCCCAGTGTTGATCGTTCATTGCTTGTTCCTTTTGCTGCACGCAAGGATTTGTTCGGGTCAAACCAAAGAACCTGTGGGAGCGAGCCTGCTCGCGAAAGCGGTGGCTCAGTCAACTATTCGTCGGCTGACACGCCGCCTTCGCGAGCAGGCTCGCTCCCACAGGAGATGTTTGTGAGGGCTGGCATTTATGGCTGTTCCCAGCTCTTGAGTACCGCTCCGCAATACAGCCCCGACAGGGTCTTCATCACCTGGATCACTTCGTGACTGGCCAGGCCGTAGAAAATGTATTTGCCTTCGCGGCGGGTCGCGACCAGGCCTTCATCGCGCAAGATGCCCAGTTGTTGGGACAGCGTCGGCTGGCGTACGCCGGTCATTTTTTCCAGCTCGCCGACGTTGCGTTCGCCCTGGGTCAGTTGACAGAGGATCAACAGACGATCCTCATTGGCCAGGGCTTTGAGCAAGGCGCAGGCTTTGGACGCCGAGGCGCGCAGTTGGGCGACTTCACATTCGGTCAGACTGGATTGCATTTGCACGAGGCCTTGAAGGTCACTTAAGCTGCGAACATTATGTTTTTACATAAAGTGTTGCAACCCGAAATTCCCCAGCACAGGTTTTCGCCATGCCCGCCCTGATTGAAGCGTTCCTCGACCCTGCCTCCTCGACCTACAGCTACGTGGTCTATGAAGCCGACGGCGGCCAGTGCGCGATCGTCGACCCGGTGCTCGACTATGATGGCGCCGCCGGGCGCACCGGCACGGCGCAGGCGGACAAGATCATCGCTTTCGTGCGTGCGCATCGGCTGCAAGTGCAATGGCTGCTGGAAACCCACGCCCACGCCGATCACCTGTCTGCCGCGCCGTACCTGCGTCGTGAACTGGGCGGCAAGATCGCCATCGGCGAATCGATCAGCAAAGTGCAGAATGTGTTCAAGGCGCTGTTCAATCTGGAGCCGGAATTTTGCGTCGATGGCTCGCAGTTCGATCACCTGTTCGCGCCGAACGAGTCGTTCATGATCGGCAATCTCAAGGCCACCGCCCTGCACGTCCCCGGCCATACGCCAGCGGACATGGCGTACCTGATCGACGGCGAGCAGATCCTGGTGGGTGACACGCTGTTCATGCCCGATGTCGGCACCGCGCGCTGTGATTTCCCTGGCGGCAATGCGCAGCAATTGTTCAAGTCGATCCAGAAGCTGCTGGCGTTTCCGGCCAGCGTGAAGCTTTACGTCTGCCACGATTACCCGCCCGAGGGCCGCGCCTCGCAGTGCCAGACCACTGTCGGCGAACAGCGCAAAAGCAATATTCATGTGCATGACGGGATCGATGAAGCGGCGTTCGTGGAGATGCGCACGACACGTGACGCTGGGTTAGGCATGCCGACGTTGCTGCTGCCGGCGATTCAGGTGAACGTGCGGGCGGGGAATCTGCCGGCGCCTGAGGACAACGGCGTGGTTTACCTGAAGATCCCGCTCAACAAACTCTGACCGCGCTGATTCACGCGCGAAGCCAACTGATCGTTCCCACGCGCAGCAAAGGAATGCCGCCAGGGACGCTCCGCGTTCCGCCTCAAGAAGTGACGCAGAGCGTCACGGGATGCATTCCCACGCGGAGCGTGGGAACGATCGGCGAATGGAGCTGCCGTGGCTGCGATGTTTTGATCTTCACGTCCCCAACGTCAAACCGTTCGCAGGCAACGGCAACGCGGTCTTATAACGCACCTGCTTGAGCGCAAAGCTGGAGCGGATGTTCGCCACCCCCGGCACCTTGGTCAGAAAATCCATCATGAAGCGTTCCAGCGACTGAATGCTCGGCACCAGCACGCGGATCAGATAGTCCGGGTCGCCCGCCATCAGATAGCACTCCATCACCTCAGGCCGATCAGAAATCGCTTCCTCGAAATGCTGCAACGCCTCCTCTACCTGCTTTTCCAGACTGACGTGAATGAACACATTCACATGCAGCCCCAGCAGATCGGCATCCAGCAGCGTGACCTGCTCGCGAATCAGACCCAACTCTTCCATGGCCTTGACCCGGTTGAAGCATGGCGTCGGCGACAGGTTCACCGAACGGGCGAGGTCGGCGTTGGTGATGCGCGCGTTCTCCTGAAGGCTGTTGAGAATGCCGATGTCGGTACGGTCCAGTTTGCGCATGAGACAAAACCACCTGTTTTTTATGTTTATGCAGAATTTCTATCTGCAAATGGTCGCCAGCGCAACGAAACACAGAGAAATATTCTTCTTGGCCACGCCTATGATTGTTGTAGGACAAGATTTCCCCTACCCGGGAATGACTGCCAGCTCACTACAAGAAATTCACAAGATCGAGCGTAGAAGCCATGACCCAAGCGTATGAACCGCTGCGCCTGCACGTCCCTGAACCCTCGGGCCGTCCCGGCTGCAAAACCGATTTTTCCTACCTGCATCTGACCGATGCCGGTACGGTGCGCAAACCTCCTGTTGATGTAGAACCTGCCGATACCGCCGACCTCGCCCGTGGCCTGATTCGCGTGCTTGACGATCAGGGCAACGCCCTCGGCCCGTGGGCCGAAAACGTGCCGGTCGAGATCCTGCGCAAAGGCATGCGCGCGATGCTCAAGACGCGCATCTACGACAACCGCATGGTTGTCGCCCAGCGGCAGAAAAAGATGTCGTTCTACATGCAGAGCCTTGGCGAAGAAGCCATCGGCAGCGCCCAGGCGTTGGCGCTGAACATCGACGACATGTGCTTCCCGACCTATCGCCAGCAGAGCATCCTGATGGCCCGCGATGTGCCGCTGGTCGACCTGATCTGCCAACTGCTGTCCAACGAGCGCGATCCGCTCAAGGGCCGCCAGCTGCCGATCATGTACTCGGTCAAGGACGCCGGTTTCTTCACCATCTCCGGCAACCTCGCCACCCAATTCATTCAGGGCGTTGGCTGGGGCATGGCCTCGGCGATCAAGGGCGATACGAAAATCGCTTCGGCGTGGATCGGTGACGGTGCCACCGCCGAATCGGACTTCCACACCGCCCTCACCTTCGCCCACGTTTATCGCGCGCCGGTGATCCTCAATGTCGTGAATAACCAATGGGCAATTTCCACCTTCCAGGCCATCGCCGGCGGTGAAGCCACGACTTTCGCCGGACGCGGCGTCGGTTGCGGCATCGCCTCGCTGCGGGTCGACGGCAACGATTTCTACGCGGTCTACGCCGCTTCCGCTTGGGCTGCCGAACGCGCCCGGCGCAACCTCGGCCCGACCATGATCGAATGGGTCACCTACCGCGCCGGCCCGCACTCGACCTCCGACGACCCTTCGAAATACCGCCCTGCCGATGACTGGAGCCACTTCCCGCTCGGCGATCCGATCGCGCGTCTGAAACAGCACCTGATCAAGGTCGGTCACTGGTCAGAGGAAGAGCACGCCGCCGTCAGCGCCGAACTCGAAGCCGAAGTGATTGCCGCGCAGAAACAGGCCGAACAGTACGGCACCCTCGCCGGCGGGCAGATTCCGAGCGCCGCGACCATGTTCGAAGACGTCTACAAAGAGATGCCGGAGCACTTGAAGCGCCAGCGTCAGCAGTTGGGGATCTGACATGAACGATCACAACAACAATATTCAGTTGGAAACCGCCATGACCACGACCACCATGACCATGATCCAGGCCCTGCGCTCGGCCATGGATGTGATGCTTGAGCGTGATGACAACGTCGTCGTCTTCGGTCAGGACGTCGGCTACTTCGGCGGTGTGTTCCGCTGCACCGAAGGCCTGCAGACCAAGTACGGCACCTCGCGGGTGTTCGACGCACCGATTTCGGAAAGCGGCATCGTCGGTGTCGCCGTCGGCATGGGCGCCTACGGTTTGCGTCCGGTTGCCGAAATCCAGTTCGCCGACTACGTCTACCCCGCCTCCGACCAGATCATCTCCGAAGCGGCGCGCCTGCGTTATCGCTCGGCTGGCGAATTCACCGCACCGATGACCCTGCGCATGCCTTGCGGCGGCGGCATCTACGGCGGCCAGACCCACAGCCAGAGCATCGAGGCGATGTTCACTCAGGTCTGCGGTCTGCGCACGGTCATGCCGTCCAACCCCTACGACGCCAAAGGCCTGCTGATCGCCTCCATCGAAAACGATGACCCGGTGATCTTTCTTGAGCCGAAACGCCTGTACAACGGCCCGTTCGATGGCCATCACGACCGCCCGGTAACTCCGTGGTCGAAACACCCGCAAGCCCAGGTGCCGGACGGTTACTACACCGTGCCGCTGGACGTTGCCGCGATCACTCGCCCGGGCAAGGACGTGACCGTGCTGACCTACGGCACCACCGTATACGTCTCGCAAGTCGCTGCCGAAGAATCCGGTGTCGATGCCGAAGTCATCGACCTGCGCAGCCTGTGGCCGCTGGACCTGGAAACCATCGTCAAGTCGGTGAAGAAAACCGGCCGCTGCGTGGTGGTTCACGAAGCTACCCGCACCTGCGGTTTCGGCGCCGAGCTGGTATCGCTGGTGCAAGAGCATTGCTTCCATCACCTGGAAGCGCCGATCGAGCGCGTCACCGGTTGGGACACTCCCTACCCGCACGCGCAGGAGTGGGCGTATTTCCCAGGGCCGTCCCGCGTGGGCGCGGCGTTGAAACGGGTCATGGAGGTCTGAATGGGCACGCACGTTATCAAGATGCCGGACATCGGCGAAGGCATCGCAGAAGTAGAACTGTCGCAGTGGCACGTCAAGGTTGGCGATCTGGTGGTTGAAGACCAGGTGCTGGCGGATGTGATGACCGACAAGGCGATGGTCGATATTCCGTCGCCGGTGCATGGCAAGGTGATTGCCCTTGGTGGTCAGCCGGGTGAAGTGATGGCGGTCGGCAGTGTGCTGATCAGCATCGAAGTCGAAGGGGCTGGCAACCTTAAAGAGTCCGCCGCACCCGCGGCTGTCAAAGAAGCACCGGTTGCGCCGAAAGTTGAAGCCGCTGTCGAAAGCAAACCCGCCGCAGCCGCCGCACCACGTCCGGCGACCGTTTGCCAGGGTCCGATGGTTGCTCGCGAAGCGGATGAACGCCCGCTCGCATCGCCGGCCGTGCGCAAACATGCGCTGGATCTGGGCATTCAATTGCGTCTGGTGCGCGGCAGCGGCCCGGCCGGTCGCGTGTTGCATGAGGATCTTGAGGCCTATCTGGCGCAAGGTCAGTCGAACGCTTCGGCGCCGGCCGCTGCCGCTTATGCCCAGCGCCACGACGAAGAACAGATTCAAGTGATCGGCATGCGCCGCAAGATCGCCCAGCGCATGCAGGACGCCACTCAGCGTGCCGCGCACTTCAGTTATGTGGAAGAAATCGACGTCACCGCGATCGAAGAACTGCGTGCGCATCTGAATGAAAAGCATGGCGCCAGCCGTGGCAAGTTGACCTTGCTGCCGTTCCTCGTTCGCGCGCTGGTGGTGGCCCTGCGCGACTTCCCGCAGATGAACGCCCGTTACGACGACGAAGCGCAAGTCATCACCCGCCTCGGTGCGGTGCATGTCGGCGTCGCCACGCAAAGCGATGTCGGCCTGATGGTGCCCGTGGTGCGTCACGCCGAAGCGCGCAGCCTGTGGGACAGCGCCGCGGAAATTTCGCGTTTGGCCAACGCCGCGCGCAATGGCAAGGCCAGCCGCGATGAGCTGTCCGGTTCGACCATTACTCTGACCAGCCTCGGTGCGCTGGGCGGCATTGTCAGCACGCCGGTGCTGAACCTGCCGGAAGTGGCCATTGTCGGCGTGAACAAAATCGTCGAGCGGCCAATGGTGGTCAAAGGCCAGGTGGTGATCCGCAAGATGATGAACCTCTCCAGCTCCTTCGATCACCGCGTGGTCGACGGCATGGATGCGGCGCTTTTCATTCAGGCCATCCGTGGCTTGCTCGAACAACCCGCTACCTTGTTTGTGGAGTAATGGAATGCAGACTTTGAACACCACGCTGCTGATTATCGGCGGCGGCCCCGGCGGTTACGTCACGGCGATCCGCGCCGGGCAATTGGGTATTCCGACCATTTTGGTCGAAGGCCAATCGTTGGGCGGTACCTGCCTGAATATCGGCTGCATTCCGTCGAAAGCGCTGATTCATGTGGCTGAGCAGTTTCATCAGACGCAGCATCACAGCCAGCATTCGGCGTTGGGCATCAGCGTTGCCGCGCCGACCCTGGATATCAGCAAAAGCGTCGAGTGGAAGGACGGCATCGTTGATCGCCTGACCACTGGCGTCGCCGCGCTGTTGAAGAAAAACAAGATTCAGGTCATCAACGGCTGGGCGAAAATCATCGACGGCAAAACCGTGGAAGTCGGCGAAACGCGCATCCAGTGCGAACATCTGGTGCTGGCCACCGGTTCGACCAGCGTCAACCTGCCGATCCTGCCGATTGGCGGGCCGATTATCTCCTCCACCGAAGCGCTGGCGCCAACATCTGTGCCGAAACGTCTGGTGGTGGTCGGCGGTGGTTACATCGGCCTGGAGCTGGGCATCGCCTATCGCAAGCTCGGCGCCGAAGTCAGCGTGGTCGAGGCGCAGGACCGCATCCTGCCGGCTTACGACGCAGAACTGACGCAACCGGTGCATGAAGCGCTGAAGCAGCTGGGCGTGAAACTGTACCTCAAGCACAGCGTGCTCGGTTTCGACGGCACGTTGCAGGTGCGCGATCCTGAAGGCGAAACCCTCAATCTGGAAACCGATCAGGTACTGGTCGCGGTCGGACGCAAACCCAATACGCAGGGCTTCAATCTCGAAGCGTTGAATCTGGACATGAATGGTTCGGCGATCAGGATCGACAGCGGTTGCCAGACCAGCATGCGCAACGTCTACGCCATTGGCGACGTGAGCGGCGAACCGATGCTGGCCCACCGCGCCATGGCTCAGGGCGAAATGGTTGCCGAGCTGATCAGTGGCAAGCGCCGCGAATTCAACCCGACCGCCATCGCCGCCGTGTGCTTTACCGACCCGGAACTGGTGGTGGTCGGCAAAACTCCGGACGAGGCCAAGGCTGCCGGACTGGACTGCATCGTTGCAAGCTTCCCGTTCGCCGCCAACGGCCGCGCAATGACCCTGGAATCGAAAAGCGGCTTCGTCCGCGTGGTCGCACGTCGCGACAATCATTTGATTGTTGGCTGGCAAGCGGTGGGGGTCGGTGTCTCCGAATTGTCGACGGCTTTTGCGCAGAGCCTGGAAATGGGCGCGAGACTGGAAGACATCGGCGGCACCATTCATGCCCACCCCACCTTGGGCGAAGCGGTGCAGGAAGCGGCGTTGCGGGCGCTGGGGCATGCGCTGCACCTGTAAATCCGTCAAATTGATCGTTCCCACGCTCCGCGTGGGAATGCAGCCCGGGACGCTCTGCGTCCCAACAGCCGAACGCGGAGCGTCCGATGAGGCATTCCCACGCAGAGCGTGGGAACGATCAGTCGAGGGAACGATCAGCGGAGCGAATTCCGGCTGCGAAACCGCTCAAGAATGAAGTATTGTTGTGCCCATCCAAAAAAACGTCAGAAGCCTTGAACCGTTTCGGCGGTTGTTCAGTGATAGAGGGTGTCATGGGTAACGAAAGCATCAATTGGGACAAGCTGGGTTTTGACTACATCAAGACCGACAAGCGCTATCTGTCGTACTTCCGCGATGGCGAGTGGGACAAAGGCACCCTGACCGAAGATAACGTCCTGCACATCAGCGAAGGCTCCACCGCCCTTCACTATGGTCAGCAGTGCTTCGAAGGCATGAAGGCCTATCGCTGCAAGGACGGCTCGATCAACCTGTTCCGCCCGGACCAGAACGCCCTGCGCATGCAACGCAGCTGCGCGCGTCTGCTGATGCCGACGGTCGATACCGAGCAGTTCATCGAAGCCTGCAAAGCCGTGGTCCGCGCCAACGAGCGTTTCATCCCGCCTTACGGCACTGGCGGCGCGCTGTACCTGCGCCCGTTCGTGATCGGCGTCGGTGACAACATCGGCGTACGCACCGCGCCCGAATTCATTTTCTCGATTTTCTGCATCCCGGTCGGCGCCTACTTCAAGGGTGGCCTGACCCCGCACAACTTCCAGATCTCCAGCTACGACCGCGCGGCCCCGCAAGGCACCGGTGCGGCCAAGGTCGGTGGCAACTACGCCGCCAGCCTGATGCCGGGCTCGAAAGCCAAGAAAGCCAACTTCGCCGACGCGATCTACCTCGATCCGATGACCCACACCAAGATCGAGGAAGTCGGTTCGGCCAACTTCTTCGGGATCACCCACGACAACAAGTTCGTCACCCCGAACTCGCCATCGGTTCTGCCAGGCATCACCCGCCTGTCGCTGATCGAACTGGCCAAATCGCGTCTGGGCCTGGAAGTGGTTGAAGGCGACGTGCTGATCGACAAGCTGTCGGACTTCAAGGAAGCCGGTGCCTGCGGTACCGCTGCGGTGATCACGCCGATTGGCGGCATCAGCTACAACGACCACCTGCATGTGTTCCATAGCGAAACCGAGGTAGGCCCGGTAACCCAGCAGCTCTACAAAGAGCTGACTGGCGTGCAGACCGGCGACATCGAAGCGCCAGCGGGCTGGATCGTCAAGGTTTGATCTGACGACCGCTGATGCTCAAAAGCCCTCCACCGAGCGATTGGTGGGGGGCTTTTTTGTAGGGCTGGGCTCTGGTGTCGTATTGAAGAACGTCACCCCCTCACCCCAGCCCTCCCGAAACGTCGGACCGCCCCCAAGGGGGCGAGGGGGAAAGGGAGCCGACTTGTGCGCTTTTCAAAAATCGCGTTCGCCTCGGCCATTCAGGTCGATGGAGTTCGCAAGAACACCTCGGTCGGCTCCCTCTCCCTCCGGGAGAGGGCTGGGGTGAGGGTAGGCTTTTCGCTCTTCAAGGCAATCCGTTTACCAAGTCGATCAGCAATCCCGCTCGCCTGCCCATTCTGTTGCTTGCCCATCCGCGCCTGGGTGATCAATCCCGGTATCAACTCACCCTCCGGCAGATTCTTCCAGAACCGCACCGGCAGATGCCCTTGCATGACCTTCGGGTTCAACCGCGCCGGGTTGAAGATGTGGCTGTAGTAGGTCAACCACAAATCGCCGTGGGGATCGTCGACGTTCTGCGCCAGTTGCTGCCATTCAATCGGGCACTGCCGCTCGTGAATCAATTGCTCACCGTCGTAATAAACGCCGTCACGCGGTGTGGCGATCAACCAGCGATGCTGGCCCATGCGCCCGATGAAATGCTCGCTGGCGCTGTGCAGGATGTCATGGGCCGGTTCGTGCCACGCCACGTATTGTGGACCAGGCAGATCCTTGGGCCGCTCGATGAAACGCACGAATGCATGCAGATGATGGGCCTCGCGGCTGACCTGCTTGATGCGGCGCTGCAACTCGCTGCCGAGTTTGTCGCCGGCCATCATCGCCGTGCGGTCGCCGTGACTGACCCGCCAGAGCACTTCATACAACAGGCTCCAGCGCTGTTCGCCGCGATAGCGCGCCGCTTGTTCGAGGGTGGCAAGCAGCGCACGGGGAATACGCGCCTGAAACGGCCCCTGCCCTTCGGGCATGTGATCATCACTGGCAAACAGATCGCCAACGCCTTCCGCCGCCCAGCTCACCAGACTCGGATCGATCTCATGGCTGAGCAACCAGCGCGCCTGCTGGCGCCAGGTGTCGAACAGATCGTCACAATCGAGACTGATCATCCCCACAACCCCATCTGCTGCGGCATCGGCCGGTCGCGCAATTGCTGGTAGAGCATGTGGCTGGTGACTTCCGCCTGTTGCGGGTGGTAATCGCTGGTGATGATGAACGGCTTGGCCTTGGCCAGCACACAGCGCATCCGCGCGACGTCTTCGTAACGGATGCGGCGCTGACGGCGCAGCTCGACCAGGCGCTCGGTGGTGCGCAAGCCGATGCCCGGGATGCGTGCGATCAACGTCGCGTCGGCACGATTGAGGTCCAGCGGGAACACTTCGCGATTTTCCAGCGCCCAGGCCAGCTTCGGGTCGATATCGAGCGCCAGATTGCCCGGGCCTTTGAGCAATTCGTCAGCGCTGTAGCCGTAGCTGCGCAGGAGGAAATCAGCCTGATACAAACGGTGCTCGCGCATCAGCGGTGGCGCGGCGAGCGGCACGCTTTTCGGGCTGTCGGGGATCGGACTGAATGCCGAGTAATAGACCCGGCGCAAACGGAAGTTGCCATACAGGGATTGAGCGCTGTGGAGGATGGTGCTGTCATCGGTGTCATCGGCACCGACGATCAGTTGCGTGCTCTGCCCGGCCGGGGCGAATTTTGCCGAGCGCGGTTCGTTCAATACCGTCTGCACGCCGGTGTAGATGGTGTTCATCGCTTGCTTGATCGAGGTGATGTCCTTCTCCGGCGCCAGTGTCTGCAGGCTGGCGTCGGTGGGCAGTTCGATGTTGACGCTGAGGCGGTCGGCGTAACGCCCAGCCTCCTCGATCAAGGTCGGATCGGCTTCCGGAATGGTCTTCAAATGGATGTAGCCGCGAAATTCGTGCTCTTCACGGAGCAGCTTCGCCACGCGCACCAGTTGCTCCATGGTGTAGTCCGCCGAGCGAATGATCCCGGAACTGAGAAACAGGCCGCTGACGCAGTTGCGGCGGTAGAAATCAATGGTCAGCGTCACGACTTCTTCCGGGGTGAAGCGCGCACGTGGCACATCGCTGGAACGGCGGTTGACGCAGTA
This sequence comes from Pseudomonas sp. Sample_20, assembly GCF_004307585.1. NCBI lineage: Bacteria > Pseudomonadati > Pseudomonadota > Gammaproteobacteria > Pseudomonadales > Pseudomonadaceae > Pseudomonas > Pseudomonas sp. Sample_20. The sequence goes on from NZ_RCOA01000108.1 coordinate 109,236, forward strand.
CTGGCAATCGTAAAGACAGAAGTTGGTCAGCAGGATTTTCAGCAACGACACACAGCGCCCGTCCGGCGTGTAGCTGTGGCAAATGCCCATGCCGTCCGTCGAACCGAGCCCGCTCTTGCCCTCGGAGCTGCGCTTGGGCGCACCACTGCTGGCGCAGGAGGCGTCGTACTTGGCGGCGTCGGCGAGGATGCTGAGCTTGTCGATGATTTGCATGGCGCGGGCTCTTTACTGTGTGCATATACAGTATAGGCTCGCCCGCCGCGAAACAAGTTGATGGATGACCCCTCGTCGGCTGATCACCTGAATTGCCATCACCCGCGCAACCAGTGGGAACGAGCCTGCTCGCGAACAGGCCCTGCCAGTCACCGCAACACAGTGATCAAACCGCCCACTGCAATATCAACCAACTGTTCGCCCCGCTGATCAACACAAACAGCCCCCAGGCCAGCACCCGCGTGGGCCAGCGATTGACGAACGGCCCCATCAACTGCCGGTCGTTGGTCATGCGAATCAGCGGGTACAAAGCAAACGGCAGTTGCAGGCTGAGCACTACCTGGCTCAACACCAGCAGCTTGCCGATAGCGCCATCACCGAGCAGCCATACGCCGATGAACGCCGGAATCAGCGCCAGCCCGCGGGTGATCAAACGCCGCTGCCAGCACGGGATGCGCAGGTTCAGATAGCCTTCCATGATGACCTGCCCGGCGATGGTCCCGGTGAAGGTCGAACTCTGCCCCGACGCGAGCAGCGCCACGCCGAACAACACACTGGCCAGCGCACCGCCCACCAGCGGATCGAGCAGATGATAAGCGTCCTGAATGTCGACCACATCGGTGTGCCCGGACTGGTGAAACGCCGCCGCCGCGAGGATCAGGATCGCCGCGTTGACCAGCAGCGCCAGGGCCAGCGAACCGATGGTGTCGATGCGTGCCAGTTTCACCGCGTCCTGTTTGCTCGCCAGGTCCTTGCCGATCATCCGCGTTTGCACGATCGAGGTGTGTAGATAAAGGTTGTGCGGCATGACGGTGGCGCCGAGGATGCCGATGGCCAGATACAGCGGCGCCGCATCGCTGATCGCGGACAGCGAGGGTTTAAAGCCCAGCGCCACGTCTGGCCAGTACGGTTTGATCAACAACAATTCGACGAAAAAACACACACCGATGGTCGCGACCAGCACCAGCATGATCGCGTCGAGCCGGCGGAACCCCCGGTTCTGCAGGGCCAGCACCAGCAACGTGTCGAACGCCGTCAGAGCGATACCGAAGGTCAGCGAGCAACCGAGCAGCAAGTGAAACGCGAGAGCGCAGCCAAGCACTTCGGCGAGGTCGGTGGCGATGATCGAGATTTCCGCCAGCAGCCATTGCAGGCGCGCGGTCGGCGTGCTGTAGCGCTCGCGGGACAACTGCGCCAGATCGCGACCAGTGGCGATGCCCAGCCGCGAGCACAGACATTGCACGACCATGCCGGCCAGGCTCGCCAGCAGCACCACGAACAACAGGCTGTAGCCAAAACGCGAACCGGCCTCGATCGCGGTCGCCCAGTTGCCCGGATCCATGTAGCCGATCGACACCAGCAAACCGGGACCGGCGAAACGCAGCACACGTTTGAAGAACGAGGCAGTCGGATCAACCGCAACACTGCCGGCCACTTCCGGCGGGCAAAACGGCGCGGTGGCGATTTTGGGCAAACTGAATTTCACGCACACATCCAGAAACAAAAACGGGAGCCCGGCAGCTTAGTCGTTTCGCCTGATGCCTTGAAGCTCAAAGATCACTGAACCTATGGGTTCACCCCCAGCAACTGCTCGCGCAACTCGGGACTGCGTGTTCGCGGATCCAGCCAGATATCGAAAAACGCCTTGGCAAACTGCGGATCCTCGATCTCATGCTGGAGCTTCTGCCCGACAAAAAACCGCGCGCCCTGCCCCGGCAGATACACGCCGGTAATCCGCGTGCCGGCCTGGACGTCGACAAAGGATTGCTGCATCTGCGCCTGCCAGCCGGCCAATTGCGCTGAAGTGACCCGGGGACCGGCCAGGCGTTTGATCTCATCGACGCTGGTGCTGACCAGATCGTCTCGCGAGATGTTGCGCCGGTAGATCAGCTCCAGAGCAAACGGCTGGCCGTCCGCCAGAGGCCGCGCGGCACTCCACAACCGCGCGCTGTAAACATCGAAGCCGAACACGCTGAAATCGCCACTGCCGATGATTTGCGCCCCTGGCACAGCGTCCTGCCAATTGGCCCACGTCGGCGTCAGCAACAGTGCCCACAAGCCGATGCCACAACAGCCACGTACGAGCTTGGGTGTTCTGTTCATCGCCGTATCGTCTCCGCTGCATTGTGATGATCAAAGCATAGCCGGATTCGCGCCTGAATTTTTGTATACAAAAATTGCGAACATAGGCAGCAATCTTTAATCGGCAGTGCTAACGTGGCTCATCCTGACCCGATGGAGACACCCGCGTGCTGATCCTCAAACTGCTGCTGATTCCCGGTTTTCTCCTGCTGATTTCCCTGGCAGGCAAACGTTGGGGGCCGAGCGTGGCCGGGTGGCTGTCAGGATTGCCGGTAGTGGTCGGGCCGATTCTGTTCTTTCTGGCGATTGACCAAGGGCCGCAGTTTGCCGCGCAATCGGCGGTGGCGGCGCTGTCGGCAATGTTCGCGATGATCGCTTTCTGCATCACTTATGCGCAGGTGGCGCAGCGGGCGAACTGGCCGTGGGCGTTGACCATTTCACTGGTGGTGTGGGCCGCGCTGGCGACGGTGTTGTCGGTGATTCCGGCGTCCTTGCCGTTCTCTATGATTGCGGCAGCGGTAGCACTGCTCGCTTCGCCTTATCTGTTCCCCGAAGTGCAGCCGGTGTTGAACGGGCCAGCACCGAAGTCGGACAAACTGATCTGGCGGATGATCGCCGGTGCGGCGCTGACGCTGGTGGTGACGATGCTCGCCAGCACCGTCGGCGAACGCTGGAGCGGCCTGCTCGCGGTGTTCCCGGTGCTTGGCAGCGTCATGGCGGTATTCTCGCAACAAACCCGCGGCCCGGCGTTTACCGCTGCGTTATTGCGCGCAACGGCAACCGGCATGTATTCGTTCTCGGCGTTCTGCCTGGTGTCGGCCCTGACGCTGCCAAGCATGGGCCTCAGCGGTTTTGTCGTAGGCGTGGCAGTGTCGGTGGCAATGCTCGGGGTGACCCGGCGTCTGCTGGCGCGGCCATTGGCCAAGGCGCAAGCGCAATAACCGCCCGGACGAATCGCGCTGGAACGGCCGGCACGCTCCGTGGGATGATCGCCCGCCTCGCGCGACCATTTCCCGGAGATTTCAGATGTCATTGTTGAGCAAAAAAGCCGTCGTCCTGATGCTGGCGGCCATCGCCGGTTTCGCCGCGATCAACGCACACGCCGCCAAGGAAAAGGTCAAAACCGAGAGGGTTACGCTGCTCGACGGCAAATTCGCCTTCGTCCTGCCCAAAGGCTTTGTCGCTGACCCGCTGCCCGCCAGCCCGAGCGGGGCCAAGGGCACGATGTACACCAACCAGACCACCAAGACCGTGGTCATCGCCGCCGAAAACCAGATCCCGGCTGGGCAGAACGTCAAGGACAACGACGGTGAGTTTCTCGACGGCAGCGTGTCGAGTTTCATCGACGATCAGCGCAAGGCTCTGCCGGACTTCAACAAACTCAGCGAGAAAAGCCTGACCCAGAAAGGCACCGGCCTCGGACTGCGTCAGGTTGACAGCACCGCCACCCAGGGCGGTGGCCAGACGCTGAACACCACATTGCTGGCCGGCTCGGGGACGAAGATGGCGTTGGTGCAGGTGATTTCCCGCGCCAGCGACAAAAAAGGTCACGATGCCCTGGTCAAAGCCATCGTCAAGGATTGAGCCGCTGCAACCAGCCATTCAGGTCACGCAACTCGGCAGCACTGATGCTGTGGCCAACGCCCGGATACGCGTGAAACTCGGGCTGGTAATCGAGCTTGTGCAATAGCGCGTTGGCCTCGGTGCCGTGACGGTAAGGCACCGGATCATCAGCGGTGCCGTGGCCGATAAAAATGCTCAGCGGCAGTGGCGCTTGCCCGGGCTTGAGTTCGGCTTTGAGCACCGGCAACAAGCGCCCGCTCAACGCGGCAAACCCGCCCACGACCACCGGCGGGCGCAGGCCCACTTCGTAGCTCATCATCGCGCCCTGGCTGAAGCCGATCAGGTACACCTTGTCCGGCGTGGCGTGATATTTCTTCGCCGCCTGGGCGATAAAGTCGCGCAGCTTCTGGCCGCTGGCCTTCAGATCATCGGTTTCGCCGTTGTAGGCGCCTTCACCCTTCTTGCGAAACCACTGGAAACGTCCTTCACCCAACGTCATCGGTGCCCGCACCGATAGGTAGTTGTACTGCGGCGGCAGCTGAAATTTCATGCCGATCAGATCGGCCTCGTTACTGCCGTAACCGTGCAGGAAAATCACCAGCGGACGTGGTTCGGCGTCGGCATGGACCTGTTCGAGGTATTTGAGCGGCAGGTCGGATTGCAGGGTGGTTTGCGCGTGGACGGCGGTGGATGCGAGCAGGGTCAGCAGGGCGAACAATTTCAGCATTGCAGCGTTCCTTCACAGAGTGTCGGGTTCGCGGGGGAGCCTAACATTCTCGGCTGAGGATCCAAATTTTGTGGCGTGGCTGATGGCCCTTTCGCGAGCAGGCTCGCTCCCACCGTTGAAATGCGTTCCCCCTGTGGGAGCGAGCCTGCTCGCGAAGAGGCCCGCACCTTCACCGCAACCTGTCAGTCGTTCGTCAGCTTGCCGGTACGAAACGGCACTCGCCCCGCCACTTTCGCCTGCCAGATCCCCGGCTCGGTATAACGCCCGCGATCAATCGCAAACAGCACCCCGCTGGTGCCGGCGCGCACGATGGTCACGCGATCCTGCAACGGATCAACCACTTCGAACAGCGCATCGCCCTGCTCTACCCACTCGCCGGCATTGCGCAAGAAACTGACCACGCCGTGGTGCGGGGCGAACAGGTATTCGGTGCCTTCGAACGGCAGACCTTCACAACATTCGTTCGGCGCCGCCGGCCAGTCGCCGCTGATGAAACCCTGCTCGGCGAGAAAGCCCAGAATCGCTTCGCAATTGGCCTGAGCCTGATCGACGCGGGTGTCGCCCATGCTGCCCAGCTCCAGCGTCGTCGCCAGATTCGCCGCCGGAATCGCCGCGTTCGGGAATGCTTTGGCCAGACGCAGCCACGGCGTCGAGCAGGATTCATCGAATGAGCTGCCGCCGGAGTCCTCGCAGAGCAATGCCACACCCGCCTTCAGCCGCGCCGCCAGCGATTGCCATTGCGGCCAGTGTTGCGGCAGCGCGTAGAGGTGAATCGCAGCGTCGAAGTCGCAGTGCAGATCAAGGGTGATGTCGGCGTCGCAGGCGTGGCGCAGCAACAAGCGGTGCAAGGCTTCCAATTGCGAGGCTGGCGCTGGCAATTCCTCGAAGACCTGAGCCATGGCCTGGCGGATCAGGGCGACGTTGGCCTCGGCATCCGCGCCCAGACGCTCGCCAACCAGCGCTGCGACCGGGGCGCTGAGTTCGACGAATGCGCGGTTGAAATTCTTGCCGCTGCCCAGTTCGAAGCGGCCCATGTGATTGCCTTGCAGATGCTGATCCAGGCCGATCGGATTCGCCACCGGCACCAGCTCGATAACGCCCTGCAAACGGCCCTGCCGTTCCAGTTCGTTCAAGCGCAGCTTGAGTTCCCACGCTGTACGCATGCCCGGCAGTTCATCGGCGTGCAGGCTGGCCTGGATATACACCTTGCGGCTGCCGGCGCCGTAGCGGAACACGCTGAGGGAGCGCTCGCTGCCCAAATGGCTCCAGGGCAGAACGTGGTCGATGCGTTGCATGAAAAACTCCTGATTAGCTGGATTACGCAAATCCTTGTGGGAGCGAGCCTGCTCGCGAATGCGTCAGGTCAGACGATGACGATGTCGAATGTCAGACCGCTTTCGCGAGCAGGCTCGCTCCCACAGATAATTCCCATCAATAAAAGAACATAAAAAAAGTGGCCACCGCGCAAACGGGGCCACTTTTTTTTCACGGCGTATTAATGGCCGTATACGTCAAAGTCGAAGTACTTGTCCTGGACTTTCTTGTACTCGCCATTGGCGCGGATTTCGGTGATGGCTTTGTTGAACTGCTCGGCCAGTGCGGTATCGCCCTTGCGCACCGCGATGCCAGCGCCGCCGCCGAAGTACTTGGCGTCTTCGTAGGTCGGGCCGACGAATTCGAAGCCTTTGCCGGCGTCGGTTTTCAGGAAACCGTCGCTGAGGTTGACCGAGTCAGCGAGCATCGCGTCGATACGCCCGGACACCATGTCGAGGTTGGCTTCCTGCTGCGAGCCGTAGCGCGTCAGTTCGATCCCGGCCGGAACCAGCACTTCGGTCGCGTAACGGTCGTGAGTACTGGCGCGCAGCACGCCGACTTTCTTGCCCTTGAGTTCGGTCAGCGGGTCTTTCACGCCCGAGCCTTCCTTCATCACGAAACGTGCCGGGGTGTGGTAGTACTTGATAGTGAAATCGACGTTTTTCTTGCGATCGTCAGTGATGGTCATCGACGACAGGATCGCGTCGATCTTCTTCACTTTCAGCGCCGGGATCAGGCCATCGAACTCTTGCTCGACCCACGTGCATTTAACCTTCATCTGCGCGCACAGTGCGTCACCGATGTCCACGTCAAAACCAGTGAGTTTGCCGTCAGGGGTTTTCATCGAGAATGGCGGGTACCCGGCTTCGATACCGATGCGGATCGGCTTGGCGTCTTCGGCCACGGCGGTCAGGGACAACATCGACAGTGCCAGGGCACCGAACATCACTAGCTTTTTCATTTATTACTCCCGTGCGGAGGCTTTTATTGGCAGCTTTCGAGTCAGCGTTCGGTCATGGCTTTCTAACGGCAAAAACCGACGTGGCCGGCAGTCTATGGCGGCGCGCACGGAGGCAATTGTCTTTAAGCGACAATTACTTACAGAACATCGGCGCACGCATTGACGAGGGTCAACGCGTGCGCCGTGGTGGTGCGAAGGCTGTAGGACACTGCCCTTTTCAGGTCATAAATATGCGTTTTTTTGTTTGGGACTCTCTATGTCCCGACACGAGATGCGGAGAGCCCATGGCGGCGAGATCGAAGCGTCAGCAGGCGCAGCTGATCGCGGTGTTGGCTGCTGAAACCGGGTTCAATTCGAAACCCTCATCGAGCCATCCGGTGACACCGCCGATCATCTCCTTGACCGGATAGCCCAATGCAGCCAGCTTCACCGCCGCCTTGTTCGCGCCGTTGCAATGCGGCCCGGCGCAATAGACCACGAACAAAGTGTGTTTCGGGTAATCGGCCAAGCGCTCCGCCGTGAGCAAGCGGGTCGGGATATTGATCGCGCCGGGCACATGGCCGCGCTCGAACGCCAATGGGCCGCGCACATCCACCAGAACAAAATCGACCTCCCCGGCCTCGTGGCTACTGAACACGTCGGAACAATCGGTTTCGAAGGTCAGACGATTGCTGAAATGCATCAGGGCAATCGCCGAAGGGGCGGCGGGAATTTCGCGAACCAGGCTGGTCATGCTGTGTTGCTCCTTTGTCTGTGGGGGATGAACAGACTTTATCGAGACGGCGCTTGCCGCTACAGTGGCGCGCAAGACACCGACCGGGAGATTTCCGCCAAATGCCCACTCAGCCCAATCTGGTTGCCATTCTGGCCTACGATGGCCTCTGCACATTCGAGTTCGGCATTGCCGTCGAGATCTTCGGCCTGGCCCGGCCAGAGTTCGACTTCCCTTGGTACGAACACGTGATTGCCGCGGTCGATAAAGGCCCGATGCGCGCCATGGGCGGGATTCAGGTGCTGGCCGATGGCGGCCTGGAACTGCTCGCCGCAGCGCGCACCATCGTCATTCCGGGCTGGCGCGACCGCAACGCCCCGGTACCGCCTGCGCTGATCGACGCGTTGCGTCAGGCCCATGACCGAGGCGCGCGTTTGCTGTCGATCTGCTCGGGCGTGTTCGTCCTCGCCGCCAGCGGCCTGCTCGACGGCCACCGCGCCACCACGCACTGGCGCTACACCGGTGAACTGGCGCAACGCTTCCCGGCAATCGAGGTCGATCCGGACGTGCTCTACGTCGACGCCGGTCAGCTGATCACCTCCGCCGGCAGCGCCGCCGGCATCGACGCCTGCCTGCACCTGGTAACCCGCGACTTCGGCACGCAGGTCGCCAACGCCGTCGCGCGGCGCCTGGTCATGTCGCCACAACGCACCGGCGGCCAGGCCCAATTCATCCCCACCCCGGTCAGCCCGACACCCCGCAGCGACCTGTCGCGCGTCATGCAATGGGCCCGCGAACGCCTGCACGAACCACTGGAAGTCCGCGATCTGGCCAGTGAAGCGGCGATGAGCGAGCGCACCTTTCTACGGCGTTTCACCGAAGCCAGCGGGCAAACGCCCAAGGCCTGGCTGCAACATGAACGCCTGGCGCGAGCGCGGGAGCTGCTCGAGAGCACCCATCAACACACCGAGCAGATCGCCCAACGCTGCGGCTATCGCTCGGTGGAGAGTTTTCGTGTGGCGTTTCGCAGCGTGGTGGGCGTACCGCCGTCGGTTTATCGGGAGCGGTTTGGGCGGTCGGGTAAGGCGATTTGTTGACCTGTCTGGTCATGGATTTGATCTTTTTGCAGTTGTAACAACTGCAACACTTTCAGACGCGTCCTACATCCATCACTCCTTCGTTGCTTTAGCGTCCGCTTCGTTTTTAAACAGCGGACAAGGACGCTCATGGCTCGCAAGAAAGACATCCCCCGGGTCCAGAACCCGCCAGAGGGAGACGGACACCACATCACCAGCCGCTACATGACTGCCAGCGAACTTGCTGCGCGCGAGGCCGCACAAGGCGCTTATGAAGACATTCTGGCTCGGCAGCAGGCCCACGAAGATCGACTTGGCCACCAGGTCATACATGAACAGCAAAATATAAGCGGCTGTGTTTTCGTGAAAAGTTGCAAGCTGCCGAACGGCGTCATCAATGATGCCAATCCATCTGGATTTATACCGGTTGGGAAAATTTCGGATTATGGAACGCTGTCCTTGCTAGCGGGGCATGAACGCGACTCGGCCGGGAATATCGCACTCAAGACAATTGGCGCGACCAGTTTGCAAGCGTCGATCGGAGCTTTTGCTCTCGGCAGCTCTGGCAGTCTGAGCACCAGCACTGCCGCCGCAAGTACCACAAGCCTGGCCACCGGCGGTGTCGTCGCAGGCGGGTTGCTTGGGTTGGTTGCGCTGCTGTGGCCATCGAGTCTCGCCGATAGTGCTCTCTACACAGAAGAGCAACTACAGTCGCTCGAGACAGCTCGGACTCGGGTTCGATTGCATGTGGAACAGCAGCCCGATGGGACGTTGAAAGGATACGGATACAACACTCAAACGCGCAGCGACTGGGAAATGATTCCAGTCGTGCAGTTCGTCAAGCAAGGCGCCTCCCACGTCGCAGATTTTGGGAATGGGTCAACCCTACTCTGGACTCCCTCTGTAGACTCATCACGCGGATCGGCAATTCCGCCGTTGGAGGGTGCGCCGCAGGTTCCACACATCTGGATATACCCGCCGACCGAGCAGGCGGACAAAATCATCGTCAATCCGGTTTACCCGCCTGAATACCAGGACTTTATTCTGGTCTTTCCGGCGGACTCTGGAGTACAGCCTCTATACGTTGTGCTTTCAAGACCTACTCTTGGCGGTGACATCAAATATCACCGGCCTCCCGTAACTCTCCCAGCATTCCCGGATACCTATCCCGTCAAATCCAAAAGCAGTGTTCAAGGTGGTGGCGGTAAGCGCAGCAGATGGAAAGACAAGAAAGGTCGAATCTACGAATGGGATAGCAAAACAGGGGCTATAGAACTCTATAACAAGCAAGGCAAACATCTAGGTGAGTTTAATCACGAAACGGGCGAGCAAATCGATCCTGCCGATCCCGAGCGATGGACTCCAAAGTGAAGAGGAATAAAAATATGTATTTATGGATTAGTGGTTTTTTACCAGACGAAAGCGAGGACGATACGCTGAAATTCGAGCTGTCGGTCCACTCGAAATCTGAGCGTCCGATATTGGCCGTAATGGGCTGGCCAGAACTCAGTCTAAGTCCCGACGGAGAATGGCTGCTGACTGCGGACCAAACTCAACGAATCAGCGAAATACTTGGAGAGCAATTGCCGAAGGAGCTGGACTTATTCATCGGCGTCAGGGGCTAGCGTCGACGATGAGCCTCATCTATCAAGATTCATCTATTTCCCGCGACGTGGCGATGAGACTTATTGCAAGTGGTGTCGCCGAAAATATGGCAGCAGGATTAGTATCCATCGGTATGAGCGAGGAAGACCCAATGTGGGCCCAGTCTTTCTGCCTCCAATATCTCTCCAGCGAAACCGAAGCGATCGCTGCCTCTGCCATCACCGCCCTGGGCCATATCGCTCGTCGACATGGAAGACTGGATACCGAAACCGTTTTGCCGGCGCTCGAAAACGTAAGGCGTCGGATGCCCTCGTTGCAGGGCGTCATTGAGGACACGATTGACGATATAGAGATGTTCACCTGAGCATCCGAAGTTGCAAGCGTCTGGATGAGGGTTGCTTCATTCAGACGCACGTCAGACCTCAATCCTCCCGCGTCAAAACCTCCAGCAACTCAATCTCAAACACCAGATTCGAATTCGGCGGGATCTTGCCCATGGTCCGTTCGCCGTATCCCAGATGCGCCGGTACCAGCAATTTGCGTTTGCCGCCGACCTGCATGCCCATCAGGCCCTGATCCCAGCCTTTGATCACCCGGCCAGTGCCGATCACGCACTGAAACGGTTTGCCCCGGCTCCAGGACGAATCGAATTCAGTGCCGTCTTCCAGCCAGCCGGTGTATTGGGTGGTGATCAGCGCGCCTTTCACCGCGGCTTTGCCGTCGCCCGGTTGCAGGTCGATGATTTGCAGTTCGTCTGTCATGTCGTTGGCTCTTGAGATGTTCGCAGGCGGCGTTTTTCGCAGAATCCGGCGTCGATGGCAATCCATGGAACCGAAAACACGCCTTGCCGCTCACATGTGTATCGACATCGTATGACGACAAGGATGCTTAGATGACCGACTCTCGATTGCTGCGCAGTTTCATCCCACCCTACATTCTCAACCGCATCATTGCCCACGGTTCCGAGCCGCAGCGCAACGCCGCGATGCAGACGCTCAATCATGTGCGCAGCCTGCTGCCCAACCCCGGCCGTCCTTCGCAGCCGCCGGCGCGGGCGATTCTGCCGGAGGCGAGCAAGCCTGGTCTGGCACGGCGCAGCGTGCATGATGCGCAGAACAAAATGCTCTTGCCGGGCATGCCGGTGCGTCTCGAGGGCCAGCCGGCGTCCGGGGATCCGGCGGTCGATGAGGCGTACGATGCGCTGGGCGCCAGCTATGATTTCTTCTGGAAAGTGCTCGGTCGCGACTCGATCGACAATCAGGGATTCGCGCTGATCGGCAGCGTGCATTACGGGCAAGCCTACGAAAACGCGTTCTGGAATGGCGCGCAGATGGTTTTCGGTGACGGCGATGGCGAGATCTTCCAGCGCTTCACCCGCTCGCTCGACGTCATCGGCCATGAACTGGCCCACGGCGTCACCGAAAGCGAAGCTGGGCTGATTTATGCCAACCAGTCCGGCGCGTTGAACGAGTCGCTGTCAGACGTGTTCGGCGTGTTGACCAAGCAGTACACCCTCGGCGAGACCGCCGAGCAGGCAGACTGGTTGATCGGGGCCGACCTGCTGATGCCACAGATCCAAGGCAAGGGCCTGCGCTCGATGTCGCACCCCGGCACGGCATACGATGACCCGATGCTGGGCAAGGATCCGCAACCGGATCACATGCGCAAGTTCGTCATCACCAGCGAAGACAATGGCGGCGTACACATCAACTCCGGCATTCCCAACCGCGCGTTTTACCTGGCAGCCCGAGCGTTTGGCGGCTTCGCCTGGGAAAAAGCCGGACGCATCTGGTACGACACACTGTGCGACGACCGTTTGAAACAGGACGCAACGTTCGACGCGTTCGCAAAACTGACGATCAACCACGCCGGCGAGCGCTTCGGCGCCGAAGCAGCCGACGCAGTGCAGCAAGCCTGGGCACAGGTCGGTATCGAATAATCCGAGGAGACCGTATGAAAACGCTACCCGAGCTGGATAAAGATTCCGTTTTGCGCGTATCTCGCCAGGGTGGCGTTGCAGCGATTCACAGCCTGAGCCGCCCACGGGAAATCGAATTTGCCCAGTGCGATATCAGTCAGCGTTCAAGGATCTGCTCGGTGCTTGAGGGTTGCCTGCCACTCGATAGCAGCGAATCGGGCCGTGGGGATCAGCGCTTCTACCAGATTGAAGTGCGCTACCCGTCAGGGGAAATGGTGTTGAAGGTGCCAGAGGATCGTGCGCCTGGGGAGCTGGTGCAGCTTTGGGACAAGGGGGAGCTGCTCTGATTCATGCTGCCGGCTCTTCTGCGTCGACAACTGACGATGTGCGTGGGCCAAAGCCTGCGGCTTGGCCGAATACGACACCGTTGAATGTGTGCGTACAGCACTCGCAGCGCGGCGTCATGTCCTGCGCCTGCAGCTTCGGATTGACCATTTGCAGGAGATTTTTCTCGTCGACATACAGCCCGTTGAAATAACTGGACTCACCCAGTCGCACGACTTCTTCGCGATCCTTCTCATGGATGGCAACCATCCAGAAAACCGGCGCTGATTGATCCAGTCGGGCCACAGCTTCGCTGAAAATGGCATCCCAAGAACCGCCAACCCGAGACAGCAGGAAGCGAAACAACGGCGTGTAATCTCGCCCGTATTGTTTGCCTGCGTGCATCGAACTTCGCATGCCTTCGTCACGGCTTGCAGCTTTGCTGTTGCGCTGATCGCGATAATGCGCAACTGATTCGTGGCGACGAACACCCCACGTACGAGTGTTCACTTTGCGATAGAGCGGTTTCTTGTCCAATCCCTTGTTCCTCATCCAGACATCCGCTGTTTTACTGGAACGGCGTTCGAATGCAATCAGCCATCCGTGGCCAATTGTAAACCTGATCTATCGCTCGACGGGTTGCATCTCGACAATCGTACCGTTGGTGATCATCACCATCACGTACTTGTCGTTGATCTGCACCCACTGCGCCTGCTCGATCGGTGCTTTCAGACCTTTGGCTTTCCAGTTCTTCAAAGCCTTGTCGTCGCGCTGGTACATTTCCGGTGCGCGGTCGTTGACCTTCAGCTGGCGGTCGCTGGTCGGCGATTGCACGGCGGGTTCGCTGGAGGTTTGCGCCGCTTGAACAATGGGTGTGATTCCGGCAATGCCCGCAACAAGGGCCAGGCTGGCGATTAGGGTTTTGCTGTTCATCGGTGAACCTCTTTCGGATAGGTAGTACCTGAACTCCGACTGCGCGGCGCGGGAAACATTCCTTGTTTTTTGCTGGAGGTGGCCGTAAGAGGCCTTGGACATCAGACCGCCATCGCTGGCAACTCGAATCGTCGCACCGCAGCTCCCAAAGGGTTGATGTTACACCACAGTTTTTGACCTGAGCTCCACTCCCACAAGTCTTGGCGAACGCTGATTCTTTGATCACCACCAATCCCCTGTGGGAGCGAGCCCGCTCGCGAATACGCCGGCACATCCGCCATCGTTGCCATCTGACGGAAAGCCTTCGCGAGCAGGCTCGCTCCCACAAATGCGCCAAACCCGAAACCATTGATCCGCCCCACGCATCAATCCATGCCAACAATGCAATTAACAGATTGTTACATCTGCGCCACCATCCACCTCAATAAAAACCGTGCGCCGCTTCTCCGTAGCGCACGTCATAAAAGCGGTGGAGTACTTTTCAATGACAGCCTCAATTCCTACCAACGGCTCGCGGGCCGGTGCCATCTTCCGGGTGACCTCGGGCAACTTCCTCGAACAGTTCGACTTCTTTCTGTTCGGCTTCTACGCCACGCAGATCGCGGCGGTGTTTTTCCCGGCGAGCAGCGAGTTCGCCTCCCTGATGATGACGTTCGCAGTATTCGGCGCAGGCTTCCTGATGCGTCCGCTCGGCGCCATCGTGCTCGGCGCGTACATCGATGATGTCGGCCGGCGCAAAGGTCTGATCGTCACCCTGTCGATCATGGCCAGCGGCACGATATTGATTGTGCTGGTGCCCGGATACGAAACCATAGGCCTGTTCGCCCCGGCGCTGGTACTGATTGGGCGACTGCTGCAAGGCTTCTCGGCCGGCGCGGAACTCGGTGGTGTTTCGGTGTATCTGTCCGAGATCGCCACGCCGGGTCGCAAGGGCTTTTTCACTGCTTGGCAGTCGGCCAGTCAGCAAGTGGCGATCATCGTTGCTGCCGCGCTGGGCTACGGTCTGAACCAGTGGATGGAACCGCAAGCCGTAGCCGCCTGGGGCTGGCGCATTCCGTTTTTCGTCGGCTGCATGATCGTCCCGTTCATCTTCTTCCTGCGCCGCAATCTGGCGGAAACCGAAGAGTTCGCCGCGCGTAAACATCGCCCGAGCATGCGCGAAGTGTTCCGCACCCTTGGCCAGAACTGGGGCGTGGTGCTCGGCGGGATGTTGATGGTCGCGCTGACCACTACCGCGTTCTACCTGATCACCGTGTACGCGCCGACCTTCGGTAAAACCGTGCTGCACCTGAGCACTTCCGACGCGCTGCTGGTGACGCTGCTGGTGGGTGTGTCGAACTTCTTCTGGCTGCCGATTGGTGGTGCGTTGTCCGACCGTATCGGTCGTCGCCCAGTGCTCATAGGCATGGCCCTGCTGGCGCTGGCCACGACTTATCCAGCGCTGTCGTTCCTGGTGCAGGCGCCGAGCTTCACCAACATGCTGCTGTCGCTGCTGTGGTTGTCGTTCATCTACGGCTTGTACAACGGCGCGATGATTCCGGCGCTGACCGAAATCATGCCGGTGGAAGTGCGCGTCGCCGGTTTCTCCCTGGCTTACAGCCTGGCCACGGCGATCTTTGGCGGTTTCACCCCGGCGATGTCGACCTTTCTGATCCAGTACACCGGCGACAAAGCCGCGCCAGGCTACTGGATGAGCATCGGTGCCCTATGCGCCCTGTGCGCCACTCTTTACTTGTACCGCCGTGCCGGTGGTCGTCTGCAACCTGTCGCGGCCTGAGGAATACTCGCCATGAAAAAACTCTTTACTGTCACCGCCCTGCTCGCCGGTCTCGCGTTCAACTTCGCGGCCCAGGCCGAAGAACTCAGCGTGATGACCTCCGGTGGTTTCACTGCCGCCTACAAGATCCTCGGGCCGAAGTTCGCCGCCGCAACGGGCAACACGCTCACCACCAGTCTCGGCCCGTCGATGGGCAAGGCGCCGGAAGCCATTCCCAATCGTCTGGCACGCGGTGAGCACGCCGACGTGGTGATCATGGTCGGTTACGCCCTCGATGAGCTGATCAAACAAGGCAAGGTCGACCCGGCCTCCCGCGTTGAACTGGCGGATTCGCGAATCGGCATGGTGGTGCGTGAAGGCGCGGCGAAACCGGACATCAGCAGCGTCGACGGCCTGAAGAAAACCCTGCTTGATGCGCAGTCGGTGGCCTACTCCGACAGCGCCAGCGGCGTGTACATCGAGCAGCAGCTGTTCAAGAAGCTCGGCATCGAAGATCAGTTGAAACCGAAAGCCAAGATGATCGCCAGGATACCGGTCGGCTCGGTGGTTGCCACTGGCGACTATCAGCTGGGCTTCCAGCAGGTCAGCGAGTTGCTGCCGGTGCCGGGCGTGAGCTTCGTCGCGAAGATTCCGGAATCGGTGCAGTCGGTGACGCGTTTCGCCGCTGGCATTCCGGTCAAGGCCGAGCATCCGGAAGAGGCCAAAGCCCTGCTCGCCTACCTCGCTGCACCGGCCGCTCAGGCTGACGTGCAGGCCACCGGGCTGGATTCGGTCAAGCGTTGATCGTTGGCGGCTGGACGCGCATTTCCACGACCAGCCGCTCCAGTTCCAGTGCCGCCGGGGTCAACGTGCGATCCCGGCGCTTGATGATGCCGACACTGCGCATCACTTGCGGCTCAATCAGCGGCACCCGCGTCAGGATCGGATGATCCGGCCCGGGCATCGCCATCAACGGCACCGCTGCCACGCCCAGACCCGCCTCTACCAGACCGATCATCGTCGTCACATGCCGCGTCTCGCAGATGCTCTGACGCTGCGGAACTACCCCGCCCAAGGCCTGATCGAGCAGAAAGCGATTGCCCGAAGTCTTGTCCAGCGCGATGTAATCCTGTTGATAGAACTCGTCCCAGCTGACGCTGCTGCGCCCGGCCAGCGGATGATCGCGACGACAGGCGACAACGTAGCACTCCTGCACAAGCGGTTCGAACTCGACTTTGGCATCCTGCGTGCCGAGAAAACTCAGACCGAAATCCGCCTCGCCATTGACCACCGCACTCAACACATCGTGAGCGCTGGAATCGAGGACTTTGACCTTGATCCGCGGAAACTGCTGGTGATAGCGCGCGACCACGCGGGGCATGAAGTAGTAGGCCGCCGAGGGCACGCAGGCGACGGTGACATGGCCCAAGCGCGTCGAGGCGACTTCGCTGATGCCGAGCAAGGCAATGTCGAGATCATCGAGCAAGCGCTCGACGCTGGGCATGAAGCCGCGCCCGGCCTGGGTCAGGCTGACCTTGCGCGTGGTGCGCTCGAACAGTTTCACGCCAAGGGCATCTTCGAGCTTTTCGATGCGCCGGCTCAGCGCCGGTTGTGACAGGCGCACGGTGTCGGCAGCCTTGCGAAAACTGCCCTGCTCGACCACCGCACGAAAGGCTTGCAGGTCGTTGAGGTCGAAGTTGATGGCCATGGCGTTTCCGGAAATTGATGCGCAGGGGTTATAAATGTAACCAGTTGATGCAAATTATTACAGGCCTGATGGAAGCTGCCCTCGTGGGAGCGAGCCTGCTCGCGAACGCGGGGCATCAGTCAATGCATAGTTGGCTGACCCAGCGCATTCGCGAGCAGGCTCGCTCCCACATTGGATCTCGAATGGTCTGGAGACCGCGTAACCCTTATCCTTGTCACCCTCGCCGTACCCGTAGTCAGGAGTCGTTCCATGCCCCATGAAGGCAATCTGTTGCAAGCCGCTGTCGTGTTTCTGTTCGCGGCCGTGCTCACCGTGCCTTTGGCCAAACGTCTGCAACTGGGCGCGGTGCTCGGTTATCTGTTTGCCGGGGTAATCATCGGCCCGTCGGTGCTGGGTTTGATCGGCAACCCGCAAAGCGTTGCGCATATTTCCGAGCTGGGCGTGGTGTTGCTGCTGTTCATCATCGGCCTGGAGCTGTCGCCGCGCCGCTTGTGGGTGATGCGCAAATCGGTGTTCGGCGTCGGTCTGGCGCAGGTGCTGTTGACCGCATCGGTGATCGGCGTGCTGGCACTGTCGGTGTTCGGCCAGCCGCTGAACAGCGCCATTGTGCTGGGCCTCGGTCTGGCGCTCTCCTCCACGGCGTTCGGCCTGCAAAGCCTTGCCGAACGCAAGGAACTGACCAGCCCCCACGGGCGTCTCGCGTTTGCGATTCTGCTGTTCCAGGACATCGCCGCGATTCCGCTGATTGCCTTGGTGCCGATGCTCGCCGGCGTCGATCACCACACCAGCACCGCCGACGATATTCGTCACAGCTTGCAGGTGCTCGGCGGCATTGCCGTGGTGGTGATCGGCGGGCGGTATCTGCTGCGTCCGGTATTTCGCGTGGTGGCGAAAACCGGGCTGCCGGAAGTGTCCACCGCCACCGCGTTGCTGGTGGTGATCGGCACCGCGTGGCTAATGGATCTGGTCGGTGTGTCGATGGCGCTGGGCGCGTTTCTCGCCGGTCTACTGCTGGCGGACTCGGAATATCGCCACGAGCTGGAAGCGCAGATCGAACCGTTCAAGGGCCTGCTGCTCGGGCTGTTTTTCATCAGTGTCGGCATGGGTGCCAATCTCAGCCTGTTGTTGAGCGCGCCGATCACCGTATTAGGCCTGACCTTGTTGCTGATCGGTCTGAAATTGCCGCTGCTGTTCGTGGTTGGGCGCTTGGCAGGAGGATTGAACAAGATCAGCGCAATCCGCCTCGGCATCGTCCTCGCTGCCGGCGGTGAGTTTGCCTTCGTGGTGTTCAAGATCGGTCGCGATCAGGGCCTGTTCGAGCCGCGTCTGTACGACCTGCTGGTGCTGACCATTACCCTGTCGATGGCGCTGACGCCGCTGCTGCTGTTGATCTGCGCGCGTCTGGTCAGCCCGAAAGTGCAGCCGGTGGAAGTGCCGGAGAAATTCCGCGAAATCGACACCGAAGCGCCGCGCGTGGTGATTGCCGGCATGGGCCGGATGGGCCAGATCGTGGCGCGGATCCTGCGCGCGCAGAACATCAAGTTCGTCGCACTGGACACCTCGGTGGAAACCATCGAACTGTCACGCAGCTTCGGCGGCGTACCGGTGTTCTACGGCGACCCGATGCGCCCGGAAATCCTTCACGCGGCGAAGGTTGGCGAGGCGGAATATTTCGTCATTGCCACGGACGATCCGGAGACCAACATCAAGACTGCCGAAGTGGTGCACAAGCACTATCCGCACATGAAAATCATCGCCCGCGCGCGTAACCGTCAGCACGTGCATCGCCTGGTGGATGTCGGCGCGGAAGCGATTCGTGAGACCTATTATTCGAGCCTGGAAATGAGCCGGCGCACGCTGGTCGGCCTCGGTCTGACCCAAGCCCAGGCCGATGCGCGGATCAAGCGTTTCAAGCATCACGACGAACAGGTGCTGGAGGCGCAACACGCCGTCTACGACGACGCCGCCAAAGTCCTGCAGACCGCCCAGGAAGCCCGGGCGGAACTGGCCAAATTGTTTGAATCGGATCAGCTCGAAGAGGAAGCGCGCAAATCCTGATCGTGCCTTGCGCAGATCCAACTGTGGGAGCGAGCCTGCTCGCGAAAGCGTCGTGTCAGTCACCCAATACTTCACTGACAGATTGCATTCGCGAGCAGGCTCGCTCCCACAGGGGATTGGGTCAGGCCCGTTCCAGCGCGGGGGCGGGCTCGACCGGCGCGACTGCAAACCGATCCGCCAGAAACGGCGTGATATCCAGCGGCAGCGGTTCGTCATTCACCAATTTATCCAGCAACACCCCGGTAATCGCCGACGTCAGAATCCCGGTGCGGAAGTGCCCGCAAGCATTCAGATAACCCTCGACCCCACGCATCGGCCCGAGGATCGGCAACTCATCCGGCGAGCCCGGACGCAGCCCCGCCCAGGTGCGCTTCAGATTGACGTCCACAAGCTCCGGCAGACAGCGCACCGCGCCCTGCACCAGCCCGGCGATTTCCGGGTAGGTGGTGGTGACGTCGAAGCCTTTGTCTTCGGTGGTGCTGCCGATAAGGATTTCGCCGTTGTCCTTTTGCGCCACGTAGCAATCGCTGGTAGTCAGGCAGCCGTTGAGGATTTTCGGCATGCGCTCGGTCAGCAGGATCTGCCCTTTCACCGGTTTCACCGGAATGCGGATACCCGTCGCCCACTCGCTCAGATCCGCCGCCCAGGCACCGGCGGCGTTGATCAGCGTCTTGCAGTGGAACACCCCCGCCTCCGCCGTCTGCACGCCGGTCACGCGAGTGCCGTGATGCAGCACGCCGGTGACGTTGGTGTTGACGAAGATATCGACGCCGTTCTGCCGCGCGCCTTCCATGTAGGCATCCGCGAGGCGGAACGGGCTGACCTGATGGTCGCAGAGAAACTCCAGCGCCCCACGCGCCTCATGGCTGACGCTCGGTTCGGCCGCGCGCAACGCCGCTTGATCGAGCCAGCGCACCTGATCGGCCAGATGCGGAATGCAGCCGACGATGTGCTCGGCGTAGAGCCGGTCTTCGTCGTCATAGATCACGAATTTCAGCCCGGTCTTCTCGAACTTGCAATCCATGCCGTGATTGTCTTTCAGCTCGCGGTGTAACGCCGGATAGAGCGCGTTGGATTGCAAGGCAAAATCGAAAAACGACTGCGGCAGAATATGCGGCGTACTGGCGTCCACCGCGACTGCGGCGCCCTGGGTTTCGCGCTTGCGGTTGGCCGACATCATGCGAAAGAAAATCACCCCGCAGCCGAGGCCGACCGACTCACCGATCGCCCATAAACCACCCGCCGAAGCACGGGTTGCGTTGCCGGGGCGCTTGGCGTCGATCAGTGCCACCTTGAGATCTTTGCGCTTGGACAATTGGTAGGCGCAGGAGGCGCCGATCACGCCGCCACCGGCAATGACCACGTCGTAGAACTTACTCATGGCAAGCGCCCTCCGTGCCGAGAGACTGGAACGCGGAAAACGGTACCGGATCAATCGGGAAGCGTGGGCGCAGCCAACCGACATCCTGACGTCCGGTGACCTGGCGCAGGCGATCGCTGCAATAGCCGACGCACATCCGCCCCTGACAATCGCCCATGCTCACGCGGGTGCGCATTTTCAGGCTGGCGATATCTTG
Organism: Pseudomonas sp. Sample_20; assembly: GCF_004307585.1. Taxonomy (NCBI): domain Bacteria; kingdom Pseudomonadati; phylum Pseudomonadota; class Gammaproteobacteria; order Pseudomonadales; family Pseudomonadaceae; genus Pseudomonas; species Pseudomonas sp. Sample_20. The sequence goes on from NZ_RCOA01000108.1 coordinate 129,763, forward strand.
CACACCCTGCTCCAGGGCCAGATCGATGTCGGCGCGGGTCGCATGTTCGCAGCGGCAAATCACCGTGTCGGCTGTGGGCAAAGCGATCTGACCGACGCCGCGCTCAGTGTAGCGATCTACCGCCGCACGAAAGCGCACGATGGCTCTGAGTTTGCTTGCGTAGCGATCACGGCGCACCCGGGCGAGCTCGGCGTCGAGCACACCGCGCTGCAGGAGGATCGAAGTGGCGGCGATCTTGCCGGCGAGCATCGCCGCTTCGCCGCCGCGGATCCCGCCCATGTCGCCGGCCAGATGCACATGCGCCACGCTGCTTTGCTGCCAGACATTGGCGTTGGCACGCAGGTAGCCATCGTCGCTGAAGCCGTGATCAAGGCCCATCTGCTGGCTCAATTGCGTGCGCGGAATAAAACCGTAACCGACCGCCAGCGTCTGCGCTTCGAAACGCTCGACCCGCGACAGATCCGCCTCCCACGCCGACGAATACGGCGCGACGCTGACGCTTTTCAACTCGCCGTCGCCGTGGGCTTCGACCACGCCCCAGCCGTAGTTCATCGGGATGCCGTGCAACTTGAGGTAAGCGAGCATGCTCAAGCCGTCGAGGAATAGCTGCGGCTTGTTCAGCAGCGCCAGACTCTCGCGGGCGATCTTGCCGAACGCACAAGCCTCGTAGACGCCGGCGACGCGCACGCCAGAGGCATGCAACTGGGTCGCAACCAGCGGCAGCAACGGCCCGGTGCCGGCGATGATCACCGGCCCTTGCGGCTTGACCACGCCACTCTTGATCTGCAACTGCAGACCGCCGAGCAGGATCACTCCCGGCAACGTCCAGCCGGGAAACGGTACGCTGCGTTCATGGCAACCGGCGGCCAGCAGCAGTTGCGAGTAAGCCATCTCGTGCAGCTGTTCATCGCCATCGAGCACCACCAGAGCGCGAGTGCCTTCAGCGCCGACCACGCGATGGCTGAGGCGTACGTCGATCAGCCCTGACTGCTGCTGAAATTCACCGTGCAGTTTGTCCAGTGCTTCGGAATAACGCGGCCCGAGATAATCCAGCTGCACGCCATCACGCAGCGGCCCGCGATAGACCACGCCGCCGAGGCGCGAAGCCTCTTCGAGCAAGGTGCAGCGCACGCCGTGGCGCGCCAGTTCGATGGCCGCCGCCATCCCCGCCGGCCCGCCGCCGACGATCAACGGTTGCAGGCTCATACGACCTCCTGCGCGACGACGCGGTTGACTCGGGTTTCGATCTGCATGCCGTCGCGCACCACCGTCTGGCAGGCGCGGCGCTTGTGCCGACCGTTGATTTTCACCAGACAGCACTGGCACACGCCCATGCCGCAATAGGCGCCGCTGATCTGATCGTGGTCATTGCGTGCGATCTGGCGCACGCCGAGGGACTGAATGACGCTGAGAACGGTTTCGCCAATGGCGGCGCTGACCGCTTGGCCGTTGATGTGCACGGTCATGTCCGCCTGCACCAAGGGCTGGATATCGAAGGTTCTTTCTAGGCAGTTCATTTACGGTGTTCGTCCGTGAAGATTCAGTTGAGGTTGTGTCAGCTCCTTGCTGCACTACGCCTCGTCGACGCTTTTCTTGCTGTGTTTTCAACGTCGACGCGGATACTTCGTCAGCGCAACGAGGTGCGCGACAAGCACTGTAGCTCATACCTCAGCAAAGGCCTGGATCATTTACGGTAGGCGATATCGCCAGGCGAAATATTGATCCAGGCCAGTGAAAATGGCGGGATGGAAACGTTTAGTTGGAGAAGACGTACTGGCCTTTGATCTTCTTTGCGCCGATCAACGCAAGGTCCGGGAACAGCAGGTTTTTCAGCCAAGCGACGTAGAAGATCATCGCCAGCGTGATCGCCACGCCGACCACCGTACCGATCGGGTCATCCGCATATTCCTTGAACATGCGCGGCATCTGGCTGATCGAGAGCATCACGTACACCGTATAGGCATGGGCCGCGTTGCGATAAAAACCCCAGGCAAAAAGCAAAGGCACGCCACCGGCGAACAAACCAAGTCCGATGGCGAAACCGCTGCTGATGGTCAGCCCGAGGAGATAGCCGCCCACCAGACCGATCAGCGCCTGAACGTAAGTCAGTCCGATAAGGATCTTGATCTTGCCGGCGTGTCGTTCAGTCAGATTAGGATCGGGGCGTGAGCCGATCAGGTACGCCAGCGCCTTGTCTTTCAGCGCACCACCGGAGAATGCCTTGAAAGTCTCGGTTTTCGAGCGCCCCCCATCGAGCATTTCGCTGACCTGGCGTTTGGTTTCCTTCTTGTCCAACGTGTTCTTCCTTAATTTAAAAATCGGGGGAGTGAAGCTAGGGCACTTCGGGAACCGATTGTCGCTTTGTTGAGTTGCCGAAAGCAAAAGGCTCAGGCATGCCGGCCCTTGCGCGGTGGATAAACGAAATTTTTCGATCATGTTTAAATCACACGCGCTGTTACGGCATCGGACCTACAACGCCTTGCGTCGCTGCCTACGGGTGCATCAGAATCCGCCGGCTTACACGGCTATCGGTAGGGCTATATCGTTTCCCTGTCACTGCAAAACAGTGATCGGGTTTGGTAGCCCGTTTCTTGATAGTTGTATCGCGTCCCTTTAAGCGGCCCCTCCTTTGAGGGTCAGCTCTTCATGGTGACCATGCGTGGGGCTCATTCGTGAGCGCCGGGGTTAACTATCTTGACCGGTCTACCAACCTGCGCGTGGCCGCCACCCTTCGTTTGGTAGCGATAGTGACGGCTCTTCATTCCTTCAAGATAGAGAGTCATCCATGTTCAAAGTAACGCCAAACCCGCCAGAAGCCGATTCGATCCCGTACGACCCCGCTCTGGAGCCTCAGCGCATAAAAGACGCCGCCGCTCGCGCCATCAACTTTTATCTCGATCCGCAAACCGTGAAGACTACGATTCCCACTCGTCAACCGGGCCGGATCTTTCTCGTCGACCCAACGGTGGACGAGGAAACCTTGCTCCTCGAAGCCTGTGAATCGCTGGCTGCGGCGAACGACATGGCCCGCGAAATAAGCAACGTCATCGAGCCTGCACAGCGCCGTTCGCTGCTGATGTTGCAGCAGGTGATCATGCTGAGTGAGCTGGTCGTCAATCGCGTGCTCGACAGCCGACGCGTGTCGAACTAGCCGCAACCGAGGTATGAGGGGGCGTGCTCCCTCACTGCCAGCGTGCACGTCACCCCGTGGCGTTCTCTCTCACACCAAGCGGCTCTCATTGGAGTTTCAGCTGATGTCACACACACCTTCCACTCCGCCGGCCAGGATCAACGCCACGCCGTACAGCCCCAATACTCTGTTCATGGTCAACCCGCAATCCGACACCGAATCCTTGCTGGTCAACGCGTGCGAATCCCTGGCGTCCGCCACGGTGATGCTCGGTGACTTTGCCGGGATGCTCGAAGGCTCACGGCGCAATACCCTGTGGGCATTGCGCAAGTGGTGATGTTGGGAGAACTGGCCGTGAACAAAGCGCTGGATAATGTCGTGCCGACCGAGTAATTCACCAAGCTTGCGTTTGCAGTTCCCAAACGCAAAAAAGCCGCTTTCACCCGAAGATGAAAGCGGCAGAGGCATCCTGCCTCAGAGGGATCAGTGCACGAACAGGGCGATCAGGATGATGATCGGGATCGGTACGCCGAGGAAAAACAGCAGTAATGAGCGCATGGTGACTCTCCTTTTTAACGGACCGGAGTGGTTGTGGTGTAGGTGTCGACTTCAACGTACTCGACTGCATCGCGACGACGACCGCCGAAGGTGGCTGCCAGGCTGGCGAAGAACGCACCGGCCAGCAGCGCGACGAACATCCACAGCGAGGTGTAGGCAGCGACTTTCGCGGCGGTGTCGGCAGCTTGCTGGGCTTTCAGTTTCGCGTCAGCGATGGCTTTCTGGGTGTTGGCGTAGATCTCGTCAACGCGACGTTCAGCATCGGCCTGGCTCAGGTTGGTACGTTGCGACACCAGTTGTGCGAGGTAGGTGCGGTCTTCGGCGCTGAGCTGACCGTTGGCCAAGCTCTGGGCGAAGATGCGGGTCACGGTGCCGCGTGCGGCGTCATCGCTGACGGCAGCCGGACGGTCGTCACGGAACAGGCTGTCGACGAAGTAGCCGTACTGATCGCTGTCAGTATTGGCTGCGGCAGAACCGGCGGCCTGGCTCATGGCACCGGCAGCACCGCCGACGACGTTAGCCCCAGCCTGCACACCGCCGCTGACGACGCTGCTGACCGAACCGACCACCAGCACAGCGGTGACCAGCGTGGCGACGCACCAGGCGAGGAAGCCGTGGGCGGTGTCGCGGAAGTAGACTTCGTCACCGTGCATGTTCGCCCATTTCACCCGCAGACGACCGGCAATGTAGCCGCCCATGCCGGAAGCAATGATCTGCGTCACAGCCAGCCAGACAATCGTCGAAATGCCCAGGCCCTTGGCGCTCACGCCCTCTCCGGCCCACGGTGAAACCGCCGAAAAGCCCAGACCGAAACCGAGCAGCACGAGAATCATCGACAGCGCAGCGGCCGCCGCAGCACCGGCAAAGATCGCGCCCCAGGACACGCCTGAGACGCTGCTCGACTCTTCCACGGCAGGATAATAGCCATCAGGGGATCTATTCATTGTTGTACTGCTCCAGGCATGAAAAATGGTGTTACAACTCGTCAGGTGAGGAATTGCAGTGACCGTGCCAGTTACAGAAACTAAATAAACTCTTTATTTTCAATAGGTTAGAAAGTTTGAACTTCGCTGATCCGTGCAATTTGCAATAAATGGTCAGAGCCTGCGGGTTTTCTGCATTGATGACTGACTGGCAAATCCGATCAGTTCCGATTCACCGTCGCGACGAAGATGAAAGTTAATTTAAAGCGTCACGGTAAATTCTTGGCAAAATGCTGCCATTCCGTTTGAACCGATCAGCAGGCCTGCCTATGACTCGTATCTTGACCATCGAAGACGACGCCGTGACCGCGCGGGAAATCGTTGCCGAACTGAGCAGCCACGGGCTGGATGTCGACTGGGTCGACAATGGCCGCGAAGGCCTCGACCGCGCCGTGAGCGGCAACTACGACCTGATCACCCTCGACCGCATGCTGCCCGAGCTGGATGGTCTGGCCATCGTCACCACCCTGCGCACCATGGGCGTGGCGACGCCGATTCTGATGATCAGCGCCCTCTCCGATGTCGATGAGCGCGTGCGCGGTTTGCGCGCCGGTGGCGATGACTACCTGACCAAACCGTTCGCCACCGATGAAATGGCCGCGCGGGTCGAAGTGTTGCTGCGCCGACAGAACAGTGTCGCCACCCAGGCCACGACATTGAACGTCGCCGACCTCGAGCTCGACCTGATCAGCCATGAAGCCCGCCGCGCCGGCCAGGTGCTGACGCTGCTGCCGACCGAATACAAACTGCTTGAGTTTCTGATGCGCAACAGCGGCCAGATTCTCTCGCGGATGATGATTTTCGAAGAGGTCTGGGGCTATCACTTCGACCCGGGCACCAACCTGATCGACGTGCACATCGGCCGTCTGCGCAAGAAGATCGACGCAGCCGGCAACGTTCCGCTGATCCGCACGGTACGGGGCTCCGGCTATGTCATTGCCGAACCCGTCTGACGGCTGGCGCTCCTCCAGCAGCCGCTTGCTGGCGCTGTACAGCTCGCTGTTCGTGGCGTGGAGCGCGATCCTCATGGGGGTCATGTATTACGAGGTATCCGGCTACCTCGACAAACTGGCCAAACATTCGTTGATGCAACGTCAGCATCTGTTTTCGCACTTTCGCGGCGAGCAACTCGAAGACGCCCTCGCCGCCAGCATGACCTTCGATATTCGTGGTATCGACGCCTATGGTCTGTTCAGCGCTGACGGCGTTTACCTGGGCGGCGCACTTCAGCAAATTCCCGAAGGACTGCCGCTCGACGGCAAGATCCATATGCTCGCCGAGTGCGCCGATTCCGATGACCCGACCCTGCCGAACGACAGCTGCGATGCTGTGGCCACCCAGACTCGCGACGGGCGCTGGCTGGTGCTGCTGCGTGACAATGGCTCGCTGTTTGCGGTGACGCGGATCATTTTGCACGCGTTGTTCTGGGGCGTGTCGTTGACGATTATTCCCGGGGTCGCCGGTTGGCATCTGCTGCGGCGTCGACCGTTGCAGCGCATCCGCGCAATCCAGAACAGCGCGCAGGCCATCGTTGCCGGCGACCTGACGCACCGCTTGCCGCTGTCCAATCGCCGCGATGAACTGGACATGCTCGCCGCCATCGTCAACGCCATGCTCGAGCGCATCGAGCGCTTGATGAACGAGGTCAAGGGCGTCTGCGACAACATCGCCCACGATTTGCGCACGCCGCTGACCCGTTTGCGCGCGCAGTTGTATCGCATGCAGCAACAGGCGGGTGAAGGTTCGCAAGAAGCGGCGCAACTGGATCTGGTGCTGGCTGAGGCGGACACGCTGATGGCGCGCTTTCGCGGTTTGTTGCGGATTTCCGAGCTGGAGGATCGCCAGCGCCGTTCAGGTTTCGTCGAACTTGATCCGGTGCGTTTGCTGGAGGAGTTGCACGAGTTCTATCTGCCGCTGGCCGAGGAAGGCGATCTGCGCTTTCAACTGAACATGCCGGAGACGCTGCCGCCGCTCAATGGCGACCGCGCGTTGCTGTTCGAAGCGCTGGCGAACCTGCTGAGCAACTCGATCAAATTCACCCCGCCCGGCGGCACGGTGATGTTGCGTGGGGTCAATGCAGGTGGCCAGACGCGGATCGAGGTGCACGATTCAGGCCCGGGGATTCCCGAGGCGGAACGTGAGGCGGTGTTCCAGCGGTTTTACCGCACCGAGGGTGGCCAGCCGCAAAGCGGTTTTGGTCTGGGACTGTCGATTGTCGCGGCGATTGTCAGCCTGCACGGCTTCAGTCTTGAAGTCGGCAGCAGCGATCTGGGCGGGGCGAAACTGGTGCTGGATTGTCGGCAGAGTTTGATCAGCCAGGCCTGACGTCTCGCGCCGATCGTTCCCACGCTCCGCGTGGGAATGCCTCAAGGGACGCTCCGCGTTCCGGCTTTCGAAATGGGACGCAGAGCGTCCCGGGCTGCATTCCCACGCAGAGCGTGGGAACGATCTGCGTCTCAGGTCGGGTAATTCGCCCGCAAGGCCTCGAGCCCGCCCTGATAGATGCCGTTGAACAACGCCACCACTTCTTCATCGCTCACGCCGACCGCATTAAATCGCCCCGACCACGTCACCCGAGCGCCCTGCCCTTGGGCTTCAACCTTGATCGTCGCGAGATAATCGCTGGCCGGGAACGGTGCCTGTTCAATCGAATAGCTATAGGTTTTTGCGGCGTTATCGAAGGTCTGCAGACGTTCGACGACCACGCCGCCGTCAGCGGTTTGCAGGGTGCGCACTCGCCCGCCTTCGCTCAGTTCGCTGTTGGTGATCAACGGCAGCCAGTCCGGCAGCGTGTTGAAGCCGCCGATCAATTGCCAGACCTGATCGGCCGAGGCCGGGATGTCGATGGTTGCGGATGCAGTTGGCATAAAATCTCTCTTTTGGAAAATTCAGATCGTCAGGCTGTCGACTACACCGCCATCGACGCGCAAGGCTGCGCCCGTGGTGGCCGAGGACAGCGGTGAAGCAATGTACGTGACCAGATGCGCCACCTCCGAAACATCCGCCACACGCTGGATGATCGACGTCGGACGGGCCTTGCGCACAAAGGCGTCGGCTTCGTCGCGCAGGTCGCGCCCGGATTCGGCGGCCGCGTCTCTGAGCATGTCCTGCAGGCCGTCGGTGAAAGTCGGCCCCGGCAGGATCGCATTGACCGTGACCCCGGTGCCAGCCAGACGCTTGGCCAAGCCGTGGGACACCGCGAGGTTGGCGCTTTTGGTCACGCCGTAATTGAGCATGTCAGCCGGCGTCGCTACCCCGGATTCCGATGACAGAAAGATCACCCGGCCCCAACCCTGCTCAACCATCGCCGGCACATAATGCCGCGCCAGGCGCACGCCGGAAATCACGTTGACTTCATAGAAGCGCGTCCACTCGCTGTCGGGAGTCTCGAAGAAATCGACGTCGTTGAAGATGCCAAGGTTGTTCACCAGAATGTCCGCGCGCGGTTCGGCGGCGAACAGCTTTTCCGCGCCCTCGGCCGTGCCCAGATCGGCGGTCAGACCACGCAACTGCGCGCTGGGCACCGCGTGGCGTATGCTCGCCAGCGCCTGCTCGACCTTGGCCGTGTCGCGACCGATGACCACCACCGTCGCCCCGGCTTCGGCCAGCGACTGGCTGATGCCCAGACCGATGCCGCCGGTACTGCCGCTGACGATGGCCAGTTTTCCACTCAGATCGATCTTCATGCGTTTACCTCATTAGCAAGGAGTTCCACCGCGCTCGACTTTGGCGACGATTTCACGAGCATGGATCAGCGTAGTTGCGATATTGCCGGCATGGTTGAGCTGCCGACCGGTGACGGGGATGTTGTTTGATCGACGATCCCCTGTGTCTGGCAGACCGTAGCCCCTCACCCTAGCCCTCTCCCGGGGGAGAGGGAACCGATCGAGTTGTGCTGAATTTGACGTCGACCTGAAAGACCATAGCGATTATGGATTCAGAGAAGACTTTTCAAGTCGGCGTATTACCTGTTACCTGAATATCCCCCGGTCAGTCCCCTCTCCCTCCGGGAGAGGGCTAGGGTGAGGGGCATTTCGGAACAGATCAGATTTCCGTCAGACGAAGCAGACCATCGGCGCCGACGCTGACGCTGATCGCATCGTAACTGGCCAACGTCGCATGCGCCGTTTCGATCGGGTGCTGGTGCGTGGCGGTGATGATCATCAGTGCAGCGCCCGCCGCTTCCGCAGCCTGAATGCCGACGGCAGCGTCCTCGAAAATCAGGCAATCCGCTGGCTCGACACCGAGCTTTTTCGCCGCCAGCAGATACCCCGCAGGATCAGGCTTGCCAGCCTTTACATCTTCCGCCGTGATCATCACCGCCGGCTCGGGGATACCCGCCGCCGCCATCCGCCGCAACGCCAGATCGCGAGGCGCCGACGTCACCATCGCCCAACGATTTTTCGGCAGCGCGTTGAGAAAGGCTGCCGCCGCAGGAATCTCGACAATGCCTTCAACGTCATTGATTTCCGCTGCGGTGATGAAAGCTGCCTGTTGCTCGGCATCCACGCCCGGCAGATTCAGCCGGGTGATGGTGTCGATCGCCCGCGCGCCATGGATGGTCGGCAGGAACGTCTCGACATCAACGCCATGGCGCACCGCCCACGCTGACCAGATGCGCTCGGCGGCGGCGATGGAGTTGAGGACGGTGCCGTCCATGTCGAACAGGAACGCGCCGAACGCGCGATCAAAAACCGATGCTTGTGCAGACAAGAGAGCAAATCCTCTGACAGTTGGCCGGGCAGCCTGGCCCGGCAATGTAGCACTTGTCAGTGCAACTGCGGCGCCTTGGATTTGAACGCGCTTTCCACACAGTCGAGCAACTGTCCGATCGCCCACGGCTTCTTGATGAACGCCACCGAATGCTTGACCCCGGAGGTCTCAGGCGTTTCATAGCCGGACATGACCATCACCGGTTTCTCCGGCCAGCGGTCGCCGAACAGATTGGCCAGGTCGGCGCCGTTAAGCGTGCCGGGCATGGTGATGTCGGTCAGCAGCAGCGCAACGTCCGCCGCGTGCTTTTCCAGATACAGCGACGCAGCGTCGGCGCTGGTTTTCGGTTCGACCTTGAACCCTTCCTCCTGGAGAATTTCGCAAAGAAACTCCAGAATCAACGGATCGTCCTCGACAATCAGAATCAACCCGCCAGGAAGGTGCGCGCTCGACGTAGGTGTAGGGCACATGAACAGCACTCCCCCGAATTACATTTTTGATAAGCGGTTTTGAATCCGCTGCTTATCAGGTATGAGCAGCGCGCCCTGTAGAAATTCATTTTTGATACAGAGGATTTCGCCAAGGTGTTGTTTTTCGAAGCGCAGCGCCCATCGAATCCCCTCATTTGTGGTTAAAATGCCGGCCCTTTGACTGGCCGATCCTGATCCATGACCCCTGAAGCGCTCGCGACCCTCCACGCTCATTTGCTGCCCGCACTGGCAACGGCGCCCAGCGAAACCCGCCGTTTTTTTCACGGCCGCGGGCGCTGCTGGCCGGGGCTGGAGCAGCTGACCGTGGACTGGTTGCAGGGCGTGGTACTGGTGTCGCTTTTCAAGGAACCGGCGCCTGAGCAACTGCAGGATCTGCGGGATTTACTGCTGCAACTCGCCGCCTCGCCCGAATGGCAGCAGTCCGGCGCGCACACTTTGCTGATCCAGCACCGTTATCTGCCGCAGAGCACGGCTGAATGGCTGATCGGTGAGGAAATCGAAGAAATGACCATCGTCGAGGGTGGCTTGCAGTACCGCGTCGACCTGGGACGCAAGCAGAACACCGGGCTGTTTCTCGACATGCGCTACGGCCGCAACTGGGTGCGCGAACAGGCGGCGGGTAAGCGGGTGTTGAACCTGTTCGCCTACACCTGCGGTTTTTCCGTAGCGGCAATCGAGGGTGGCGCCAGCCATGTGGTCAACCTCGATATGTCCCGCGCCGCGCTGAGCCGAGGTCGCGACAATCACCGCCTGAACGGCCACGACCTGAGCAAGGTCAGCTTTCTCGGTCACGACCTGTTCAAATCCTGGGGCAAGGTGATCAACAGCGGCCCGTACGATCTGGTGATCATCGACCCGCCGTCGTTTCAGAAAGGCAGCTTTTTGCTGACCAAGGACTATCAACGCGTATTGCGCCGCTTGCCGGAACTGCTGATCGCGCAAGGTACGGTGCTGGCGTGCATGAACGACCCGTCGTTCGGTTCCGACTTTCTGATTGATGGCGTGACCCAGGAAGCGCCCAGCCTGCGCTTCGATCATCGGCTGGACAACCCGCCAGAGTTTCCCGATATCGATTCAGAGAGCGGCCTGAAAGCCCTGGTCTTCCAGCGCATCAGCTGAAACACCAAGGCTCGCCCCCACACAAGTTCTGTGTGGATCAAAAAACCGTCGGCCGCAGCACCAGTGCAAACAACTCACCATGCCCGGTGACATTGAGCTTGTGATAGAGATTGCGCCGATGCACCTTCACGGTCTCCGGCGAAATCCCCATCTGCTGGGCCATCGCCTTGCTGGAAAAGCCCTGCAGGATCAGGCGCGCCGTGTCGATCTCGCGCGCTGTCAGCCGGGCATCGAAACGGTCCAGCAACGTCGCCAGATCACCCACCACCGCTTCAGCCACCGGCCCTTGCGGCGGCAGCAACTGCATGTGGCGACGCATCGCCGCCAATACCCAGTCACGAACGCACAACAGCCGGCCCTGCTCGGCCATGTCAAACGCGGTCGAGCGGCCCAGGGACAAGCCGAGTACCGCGCCTTCGACGTTGATCAGAAACTGCAATTCATCCTCGCCCACCACGGCACGAAAGTAGCTCTGGTAGTACTCGCTGTGCAGAAACTGATCCGGCGCAACGGACGCCAGGCTGTGCAGGCCGTCGCTGATCCCGCTGACGGCGGCTTGATAAAACGGATCGAGCAGGTACATGCCGGCGGTATAACCGGCCAGCTCCTGCTGGTCGTCCACGCACCCCTTGCTGTCGAAATCGATCAGCAAACGCGGCGGCTGGCCGGGCTGCATCAGGGCGACGAGGGCATTGTCCAGCGGCACCAGCAGGCGCAGGGTGTCGACCAGCGCGCGCCAGAAACCGTCCTGCCCGAGGTGAGAAAATACCCGCGCCAGACTCTGATGCACCGGCAATTCCTGCAACAACGCGTCCACGCACTACCCCTTTCGAGTAACCCATGATGGGAATGGGGCTCGTGTGACCGGCCCGTTAGCCTGACCACTCCAGTTCATCACCGGCCTGCGACAGGCCAGGAGTGCCGCATCATGCGTCGTCACCGTGGATCTATCAACCCGGGCCTGCTGGCCTGTTTTTGTCTCTCCTCGGCCGCCATGGCAGCCGACGTGCCGAGCGTGCACGTCTACAACTGGTACGACTACATCGGGCCGAACACCCTGCATGATTTCCAGCGCGACAGCGGCATCCGGCCGGTGTACGACACCTTCGACAGCGCCGAAGTGCTCGAAGGCAAACTGATGACCAGCCGCAGCGGCTACGACGTTGTCGTGGCGAGCAACTTCAGCCTGCCGACCCTGATCAAGGCCGGCGCCCTCGCCCCATTGCCTCGCGATCAACTGCCAGGCTGGCAAAACCTCGACCCCGATCTGCTGAAAAAACTCGCGGTCAACGATCCGGGCAATCAGTACGCCGTGCCTTACCTGTGGGGTACCAACGGCATCGGCTACAACGTCGAAAAAGTCCGCGCCGTGTTGGGTGACAAAGCGCCGGTGGATTCCTGGGAGTTGCTGTTCAACGAAGCCAATCTGGCCAAACTGGGCGAGTGCGGCGTGGCGATGCTCGATTCGCCGTCGGAAATGCTGCCGGTCGCCCTGCATTATCTGGGCTTGCCGCCCAACAGCACCAACCCCGAAGACTACAAAAAAGCCGAAGCACTGCTGCTCAAGCTGCGCCCGCACATCGCCTACTTCAACTCCTCGAAGTTCATCAGCGATCTGTCCAACGGCAATATCTGCGTGGCGGTTGGCTGGTCCGGGGCGATGCTCGAAGCCAAGACCAACGCCGAACAGGCCAATAACGGCGTAAAGATCGCCTACAGCCTGCCCAAGGAAGGCGCGCCGGTGTGGTTCGACACTCTGGTGCTGCTCAAGGACGCCCCCAATCGCGCCCAAGGCCTGGCGTTTATCGATTACCTGCTGCGACCGGAAGTGATCGCACCGGTCAGTGATCACCTGTCGTACCCGAATGGCAATCGCGCCGCGACAACGCTGGTGGCAGCAACCACTCGCGACAACCCGGCGGTGTACCCGTCCCCTGCCGCCATGGCCACGCTTTACACCCTCGAACCCTTGCCCAAAGCCGCCGAACGCGTGCGCACGCGGGTGTGGAGCAAGGTCAAGAACGGCCAGTAACCCGCGCAAGAAATCTGCCTGCCTCATCCGAGCGGTAAGCCGCCCGACCTTTTCAATGAAGAGACTGAATCTTATGAATCCGCGTGCCCGTGATCTCGATATCCTGATTGGCCAGATGCAACCCGGCCCGCTCAACGCCATTACCGATGTGCCGGGGGTGCGCGTCGGTCACAGCAATGTACGCGGTCGCAGCAGCAGCGGCCGTGACATCTGCACCGGCGTCACGCTGATCGAGCCGCGCCTCGGCTCGACCAGCCAGCAACCGTGCTTCGCCGGCGTGCATGTACTCAATGGCAACGGTGATGCGACCGGCCTGGAATGGATTCGCGAGGCCGGTCTGCTGACCAGTCCGATTGCCTTTACCAACACCCACAGCCTCGGTGTGGTGCGTGATGCGCTGATTGTGCTGGACCGAGAGCAGCAGCCGGATGACGGGCGGCTTTACTGGAATATGCCGGTGGTGCTGGAGACCTTCGATGGACTGCTCAATGACATCAATGGCTTTCACGTCAAACCCGAGCATGTCGCCGAGGCACTGAACGGCGCCGTGGACGGGCCGGTGCGCGAAGGTGCAGTGGGTGGTGGCAGCGGCATGATCTGCCACGAATTCAAAGGTGGCATCGGCACCGCATCGCGCCGTTTGAGTGCTGCCCAGGGAGGCTGGACCGTCGGCGCGATCGTGCAGGCCAACCACGGCATTCGCAGTGAATTACGCGTCGATGGTTACCCGGTCGGGCGCTATATGGAACAGAAGGATTCACCGTTTCTGCGGGCAGCGCTGCCGCACCCGGGCATGGGCTCGATCGTCGTCTGCCTGGCGACTGATGCGCCGCTGCTGCCCCATCAATGCACGCGTCTGGCACAGCGTGCCAGCCTGGGCCTGGCGCGCACCGGCGGCGGTAACGAAGACCACAGCGGCGACATCTTCATTGCTTTCGCCACCGGCAATGATCACGTCCCGCCCGCCGCTTACGAGGCTAAACGCGCAGCCACCTGTGACGGTTTGCGCATGGTCAACAACGACCACATCAGCGAGCTGTTTCTGGCCGCGACCGAAGCCGTTGAAGAAGCGATCATCAATGCCCTGCTCGCCAGCAACAGCAGCGAGGGCAACGGTCATTCGGTGCCGGGCCTGGATGCTCAAACGCTTCTGGCGGCGCTGAAAAAATCCGGTTGGCCGGGATCGCGTCCGGCATGAACCGGCATTGTGCAGGGACGACTGGCGGTACTTGAGTCGTCCATTGCACGCTCCCGGTCAATGCAGAGTCAGGCGCTGACGGACAAATTCTTCTACGTGGCGGCTGGTCTGGTCCAGATGGCGGTCGCGTTGTTTTTCCGCATCGAGCATCGCGCGCTTGCCGTTCTTCTGCAGCAGATAGGTGTGAATCTGCTGCACTTCCAGCGAGCGATAGATCGGCGTGGTGTCGATGAACCCGCGCAGGCCGTTGCTGCGGTAATGCCGCGTGCTCATCAGCACCTGGGTTTCGCGCTGGCCGATCACTTCAAAACCCAGTGCCTCGAAATACGGCACCTTGCCAATGCTGCAGGCCAGTTCCGCATGCGGATAGCGCCCGACCATGTCCGCGAGCATCGCCCGCGCCACACCCTGACGCCGATGGCCTTCACGCACCGCCATGTACGCGACGCTGCACGCCTCCCAATCGCCCTGCACCGGCAGACAGATGAGAAATCCGATGACTTGCTCCGGGTTTTCATCGTTAGTGGCCACCAGCAATTCCACCTCGGTGCCCTTCTGGCCGTTCAACGCCTCAAGGTAGAGATGCACCTCATAACCCACCGCGTACTGATAAACGTTGTACAGCAGATTGCTCGGGCCGAGGCCGACCGCACTGATGTCGGTCAGGTAATCGACGACCATTTGCAGGATCTGGCTGTTGACGCTTTCCGGGCATGGGGAGGTGTAGTGGGTGATGCGTGGCATGGGCAAACTCCGGCGATAAAAAACGTTGCCGATGATCAGAGCCGTCGACGAACCGCGACATCATACCGTGCCGGATCTATTGAACCGTCACTGTTGTGGCGCCACCACCCCGAATTTGATGTTGATGTCCCTCGACACCACGCTGTCAGCCCACTCCCCTGCGCCGAGGCCGAACTCCTCTCGATTGAGCACCAGCTCACCGTCGAAGATGCCGATGGCGTTGTCCGGTTTCAACTCCACCGGCACCTCGACCTCGCGAGTGATGCCCTTGAGCGTGAGCTGACCGGCGACTTGATAACGATGCTCGTCCACTTGAGTAAAACGGCTGGACTTGAACACCGCGAGCGGGAATTTCCCGGTGTCGAACCACGCCGGTTTCACCAGTTCGGTATTGGCGTCTTCACTGCCGGCATCGATGCTGGCGAGATCGATATGCAGCGTGGTCTGGGCTTTGCCGAGGTCGTCGGTATCGAAGTCCAGCGTCGCCTCGAATCTGCCGAAGGTGCCGTACATTCGCGAGCCCATCTGGTTGTAGGTGAAACTGATCTGGCTGGCGCTGGTGTTGACCCGGTTGTATTCAGCCGCCTGCGCACCGACCATGACGCACGATGTAAACGCGGCAACCAGCAGCAATCGCAACGTCATGACATTCTCCGGGCGGCGTGTGTCGTCGAGGGCCTTGGTTGACTTAAGCAAACAACCCGTTGTTATGCCAGCGCCTATATCAACCGCTCTATCTTCTGATGCTTCCACACCAATTTGTAATACAGGGTCTGCAAAATCAGCATCCCCAAATAGGCAACCGGAAACGCCATCCACACACCCTGCAAACCGAACTGCCCGTCGAGCCAGTAAGCCGTCGGCAACTGCACGCCGACCACACAGATAATCGAAATGACCACCGGCACCAGGACAGTGCCGCTGGCACGCATGATCCCGCCGATGATGGCCTGGAAGCCGAACACCAACAGGCTCCAGAGCATGATATGCAGCAGGTGCTCGGCCATCGCCCGGGTCGAGTCCTCGGTCAGGAACAGGCCCAGCAACCAGTGCGATAGCAGATAACCCAGCACAATCAGGCCACCGGTCAGGCACACATTGATCAACAGCCCGGTGCGCAGGATCGGCCCCATGCGTTGCAGATGCCCGGCGCCGATTGCCTGGGCACCGAGAATCGACGCGGTGATCGCAATCGACAGCGCCGGAAACTGCACATAGTTGACGATCTGCGTTACTGCGCCATACGCCGCCGTCGCTTGCGAGCCGTGCTGATTGACCAGTGCCAGGATCACCAGCTCCGATAACGACAGGACGATCATCTGTACCCCGGTGGGCAGGCCGATGCGCAGGACCTTGCCGAGAATCACCCGATCCAGTCGCAATGCGGCAAAGAACTCTCGATCCGGCGCCAGCGGATGGCCCTTGCGGATCAGCCGCCAGGCCAGCCACGCCATTGCCGACAGATTCCCCGCCAGCCCGGCATACGCCGCGCTCTGAATGCCCAATGGCGGCAAACCCAGCCAGCCGCGAATCAACGCTGGCGTCAGCGCCAGCCCCACGGCGGTGGAGACGATCAGCGCGAGCAGTGGCGACAGCGTATCGCTGACCCCACGCAGCAATTGGGTGAACAGCACGAATACCAGTAGCGATGGCAGAATCCACAACATGACGTGGGCATAGTCCACCGCATCGTCGAGCACATCCGCCGGCGTGCCCAACCCCGTCAGTGCCTGTCGCGCAAACACCGTGCCCAGCACCGCCGCGACCAAACCGATCAACACACCCAGCAGCAGCGTCGCTCCGGCAATCGCCTTGACCATGTGCGTTTCGCGCGCGCCCCACGCCTGACCGATCAACACGCCCGCGCCAGCGCCGAGGCCGATGACCAAGGCGATGAAAAAGAATACGACAGGAAACATGCCGGATACGGCCGCCAGCGCCTGGGTGCCGAGCATCTGGCCTATGTAGATGCTGTTGACCGTCCCGGACATCGATTGCAGGAAGTTCGACAGCACCATCGGCGCGAGAAACAGCAGATAGGTTTGCCAGAGCGGTTTGGCGAAGGTGGCGCTTTGCATTGAATGGAGGTCCATCTCGACGGCGGCAGGCCTGATTGACGATAGCTTCGGTGAGTTGCGTGCAGCGTGCAATCAACATTTCCAGACGGTGTTGATTGTCTGTTTTGCATTTGTGTAAATGCCGTGCATCGCTTTGTGTCAGTGTTGCGGCTGTGGTAAATCAGCGACTCTGTCGACACGTACTATTGAGGCTCGGTTCATGCGTAACGTTGCAAATTTTCTGCTTGGCTCCCTCCTCGCTCTGTCGGCCGCCTACACTCAGGCAGCCGCACCCGCAGCGGCGCCTGCTTCGTTGAAACCGCTACTGGCCACTTTGAGTGAACGCCTGAGCATCGGTGATCTGGTTGCGTTGACCAAATGGGACAGCGGCAAGCCTATTCAGGACAGCCCGCGCGAGGCGCAGGTCATCGCCAATGCCCGAACTCTGGCCACCGAACACAAACTCGATCCGGACGACGTCGCGCAACTGATCGCCGCACAGATGGAAGCGAACAAACTGGTGCAATACGGTCTGCTCGCGCAATGGCAAGCGGCAGGTGCTGCACCGGACACACCGCGTCCGGATCTGGGCAAACAGATCCGCCCGCGCCTGGATGAACTGCAAAAGCGCTTGTTGCAGCAGTACGCCGCCTTCGCGCCCTATCGCCAGGATCCGAATTGCCCGGCATGGCTGGCCGATGTCCGCGGCACTCTGGCCGCCGATGCGCTGCACGACCTGGCGCTGATTCGTGCCAGCGGCGAGTTGTGCATCCGGGCGAAAGCGCTCTGAATCAACGCTCCTGGCAAACATCATCGGCGTCGATGTTCACCATCACGTCAATGAAGTTCTCATAAAAACTGCGCGGCGTAACATCGGCTCCAGACAAACAAACAACTTTCTGGAGCACACGATCATGAAACGCCAAACCCTTCTCGGCATCGCTTTCTCGGTTTTCGCAGTTAACGCTTTTGCAGTAACGCCTGCTCACACCCTGGTCGCTGAAGGCGGCTCGGACAAGCTGATCGAAAGCCGTCTGGCTGAAGGCGGTTCGGATCGTCTGATCGAACGCCGTGTTGCCGAAGGCGGTTCGGATCGTCTGCTCGAGCGCCGCGTTGCCGAAGGTGGTTCGGATCGTCTGATCGAGCGCCGCGTTGCCGAAGGTGGTTCGGATCGTCTGCTCGAACGCCGCGTTGCTGAAGGTGGCTCTGATCGTCTGCTCGAACGCCGCGTTGCTGAAGGTGGCTCTGATCGTCTGATCGAGCGCCGCGTTGCTGAAGGTGGTTCGGATCGTCTGATCGAACGCCGCGTCGCTGAAGGTGGCTCTGATCGTCTGATCGAACGCCGCGTTGCCGAAGGTGGTTCGGATCGTCTGATCGAACGCCGCGTTGCATGAATCTACTGCATGACCGCAACACCCATGAAAAAGCCCGGCCTGATCAGCCGGGCTTTTTTGCATTCAGCCGTCGCTTATTGCGCGGTTTTCAGCTTGACCACGTCACCGGAGATGGTGGTGGTGTAGCCGGTCAGAACCCAGGCCCAGAACCAGTTTTCCTGAACCTGCGTGTTGATCATTGCATCGCCGCCCTTGGCTTGGATGGCCGCGTTTTGTGCGCGCACAAATCGGCTGTTCTGGCGGATAGGGATGATGCCAAACAGCAGCAGGCCGGTGGCCGATGCTTCGCTGTGGCCAACCACGGTGTATTGGTTGCTGTCGTAATGGGCGGTTTTCATCGGGGCGCCGGTGCAACCTGCCAGAACCACACCGAACAGTGCGGCGGCGACTACTTTGCTGAGGTATTTCACAGTAAAACTCCATGGGGAAACGCCCGGGATCCGTCTCTCGGGCGGCGCGCATTCTAAACAAAATGATGGCTCATTGGCATCAATCTTCTTTGTATTTACTTGAACCCGTTCGCTGGCCCGCCGTCGGCGATGTCGCATACCATGGCGCCACTTCAATAAAGACAGACACCCGCCTCCATGTTCAAAGCCAGTCTGCGTAGCCATCTCACCCTGTGGTTCGGCGGTTTGTCCCTGCTGACGTTATTGAGCGTCGGCTTTTATGTCGGTCATATCGCCACCGAACAAATGAAACAGGCCAGCGGCAACGCGTTGCTGAACACGGCGCGCTCGGCGGCGACGTTGTTGGGTGAGCAACTGCGCGAGCGGCAACTGGAGGTCTATCTGCTCAGTCGCGCACCGCATCTGGAGCGCGGAGATCTGGACAACCCAGCCATCCTCAAGTCGATGCAGTTGCGCACCCAGGCGCGCGCCGAATATGCGTGGATGGGCGTCACCGACGCCGAGGGCAACGTCCGCCAGGCGGTCAATGATCTGCTGGTCGGTCAATCGGTGCAGAAACGCCCGTGGTTCCAGATCGGCTTGCGCCGGCAATACACCGGCGATCCCCACGAAGCAGTGTTGCTGGCCAAGTTGTTGCCGGGCCTGCCCAATGGCGAGCCGTTGCGCTTCATCGATTTTGCCGCGCCAATCCACAATGCCGAAGGACAGGTGATTGGCGTGCTGGGCGCACATGCACACTGGAGTTGGGTGACGCGCATCGTCGAGTCGGCGGCGTTTTCCCACAAGAACTCGGCGCCGGATATTCAGGCGCTGATCGTCGACCACGATGGCAAGGTGCTCTACCCCGAAGCGCTGATGGGCCAACAACTGGCGATCGGCGATTCGGTATTGCCGGGCTGGACAGCGGCCAACGGTTACCTGACCAGCATGGTCACCGTGCCGACGCCATCGGGCACGGCGCTATCATGGTCGATCGCCATTCGCCAGCCATTGGAGACTGCGCTGCAACCGGCGCGAACGCTGCAATATGAACTGTTGATACTCGGCGTTTTCGCCGCCATCGTTTTCGGTCTCGTGGCTTATTACTTGGCGCTGTACCTGAGCCGCCCAATCGAACAACTCGCGCACTCGGCCAAACAGGTGCAGAACAACCAGTCCGGCGCGCAGTTTCAGCTCCAGCATCCGGTGCTGGAAATCGCCCAGCTCGGCCAGTCCATCGACGCAATGACGCAGTCACTGCTCGGCAAGGAGCGCGAACTGCAAGAAGCCAACGCCTCGCTGGAAGCCACCGTGGCGCAACGCACCGCCGCACTCACCGAGGCCAACGCCGAGCTGCTGAGTCTGGCCACACACGACGGCTTGACCGGCGTTTACAACCGTCGCCGGTTTGACGAAAAAATCACTGAGTATTCGCTGCTGTCCCGACGCACCGGGCGCCCTTTTGCCCTGCTGCTGATCGATGCCGACCACTTCAAACGCATCAATGACAGCCATGGCCACGCGGTCGGTGATGAGGTCCTGCAACAACTGGCGACCTTGATCCAGAACAGCGTACGCAGCACCGATTTCGTCGCCCGCTACGGCGGCGAAGAGTTCGCCGTACTGCTGCCGGAAGTCGCGCAACCCGACACCCCGGAAGTCGTCGCCGAAAAGATTCGCGCAGCGGTGGCCGAAGCGCAGTTTCCCGGCGTCGGCAACGTCACCGTGAGTATCGGCCTCGGCCTGGCAGATCCGGCAGACAACAACCACACGGCCCTGATCAAACGAGCCGATCAGCAGCTGTATCAGGCGAAAGCTGCGGGGCGCAATCAGGTTGCGTTTCATGCCCACTGAAACCGGCGTATAGCAACCAGAGACAGGTCGCCATCGCTGGCAAGCCAGCTCCCACAGGGATTGGGTAAATGCGGAAATATGGGTCGGCTGGAGAACCGCTTTCGCGAGCAGGCTCGCTCCCACAGAAAAGCAAAAAAGGTGACCCGCCGTAAGGGCGGAACCCTAAGCAGCCATTACCGCAGCAATGGATATGTACTCCGCTCCTACCTTGATTCAGGGCTGAACTTCTGCAGATAAGCCAACAGATTCTCCAGCTTCTCCTCATCACTCAGCCCCCAGAAAATCATCCGCGTCCCCGGCACCACCCCTTTCGGATCCTCGAGATAAGCCTTCAACGTCGCCCGATCCCAGGTAATCCCCGAGTTCTTCATCGCATCGGAATAAACATAATTGGCCGAAGTCCCCGCAGCCCGGCCAATGATGCCGTTCAACTGCGGACCAAACCCCGAACGAGCCGACTTGCCAACCTGATGGCAACCGCCGCACAGGCGCGGGAAGATTTTCGCGCCGGCTTCAGGATCGCCCTCAGCCTGTGCGCTGGCGCTGAAGATCAAGGCGAGAAGCAGTGTTGTGGTGAATTTCATTGAACAGTCCAAACCTGGCTTTTCATGGCGTGAACGCAGTTTACAGATAAGCGCCGACAATCGTTCTGACAGTGAACAACGCCTGACGCAACACCTTCATGTCCACCGAACCCAACGCCAGACGAATCGCATGGGGCGTATTGGCCGACAGCGAAAACGGCTCGGCGCTGGTGACCGAAATCTGCTGGTGCATCAACTCGACCACGATCTGATCGGCACGCACATCTTCGGGCAACGGCAACCACAGAAAATACGAGGCCGGATGAGCAATGTAGCGCAGCCCTTTCAGCACCTCGGCCGCCAACGTCTGCCGGGCCATGGCATCACTACGCTTCTGCTCCTCAAGCACGGTGACGGTGCCGTCGTCGAGCCAACCGCACGCAATGGCGGTCATCACCCCGGGCGTGTTCCATGTCGTCGCGCGAATGATTCGCTCCAGTGCGGACACTTGAGGAAGCGGCGCGGCAATGAAGCCGACCCGCAAACCGGTGGCGATGTTTTTCGACAGGCCCGATACGTAAAACGTCCGTTCCGGTGCCAGTTCAATCAACGGACATGGCGGGTTTTCCACCAGAAACGCGTAGGCAGCATCTTCGATAAGTGTCAGATCATAGCGGCGGGCAATCGCCACCAATCGTTCGCGCTGTTCCAGTGGCATGACCCAGCCCAGCGGATTGTGCAGCGTCGGCATGCTGTATACGGCGCGCACCGCACGCTGGCGACAGAGTCTGTCCAGTGCCGGCAAATCCGGGCCGTGCTCCGTCATCGGGATCGCCAGCACCTCCAGATGCAGCGCGTCGGCCAGCACCTTGAATCCCGAATAGGTCAGCGCATCGGCGGCGATCACATCGCCGGGTTTGAGCAGGGCCATCAGCGTCACCGCCAAACCTTGCTGAGCGCCATTGACGATCAGCACCTGGTCGGCTTCAACGGTCACGCCGCGTGTCGACAAATGTCGCGCGACCGAGGCGCGTTCGTGGGCACGTCCGGCGTGGGGTTGATAACGCAGCAGTGCTTCGAGATCGCCGGACAACGCCAGTTGCCGCAACGCCGTGCGCAACAGTTCAGCCTGACCTGGCAACGAGGGATAGTTGAAATTCAGGTCGATCATGCCGACCGCCACGTCTTTCTGATCGATGCCCTGCCACGGCGCCAGCGACGTTTCCCGAACAAACGTGCCGCGCCCGGCTTCGCCACTGACCAGGCCCATCGCCTCAAGCTCGGCATAGACACGGGAAGCGGTAACCAGCGCCAGTCCTTCCTGGCTCGCCAGCTGCCGATGCGTTGGCAGTCGCGTGCCCGGCGCCAATCGTCCTCCACGAATGTCTGCCGCATAGCGGTCAACCAGGGTCTTGTAACGGGAACGCGGCATGTCGGCTGTATCCATGACAATTTTTTGATTGTGCTGATTCTCGGCTCTAGGATCACGGCGACACAAGCCACTTTTTGAGCGCGACCGACATGCACACAACATCGACTGCGGCCAACCCGGCACTGGAAAAAACCAGTGGCTGGATCAACGGTTTTATCGGCGTGCTGATTTTCAGCGGTTCGCTGCCGGCCACACGTTTGGCGGTGCTGGAATTCGATCCGGTGTTTCTGACCGTGGTGCGAGCAGCGATTGCCGGCGCACTGGCCGTCGGACTTCTGCTGTTGTTCAAGCAACCGCGACCGTCGCGTCATCAGTGGCTGTCGCTGGTGATTGTGGCGCTTGGCGTGGTGTTGGGTTTTCCGCTGCTGACCGCGTTTGCATTGCAGCACGTAACGTCAGCGCATTCGATCGTGTTTGTAGGATTGCTGCCGCTGGCCACGGCGATGTTTGGTGTCTTGCGTGGCGGTGAGCGGCCACGGCCGGTGTTCTGGATCTTTTCGGTGCTGGGCAGCTCATTGGTGGTGGGCTTTGCCCTGTCCCAAGGCTTGAGCGCCTCGCCCACCGGCGATCTGCTGATGCTCGCGGCGATTCTCGCCTGCGGCCTCGGTTACGCCGAAGGCGCGAAACTGTCGCGCAGCCTCGGCGGCTGGCAGGTGATCTGCTGGGCGCTGGTGTTGTCGTTACCGCTGATGGCAGTGCTGAGCCTGTGGCTGGCGCCCGGCTCGTTCGCCGACATCAGCTTGCCTGCGTGGATGTGCCTGGGCTACGTGTCGCTGTTCAGCATGCTGATCGGCTTCGTGTTCTGGTATCGCGGTCTGGCCCAGGGCGGAATCGCAGCGGTCGGGCAGTTGCAGTTGCTGCAGCCGTTTTTTGGTCTGGCACTGGCGGCGACGTTGCTGCATGAGCAGGTCAGTGTCGGCATGCTCGGCGTCACGCTGGGGGTGATTCTTTGCGTGGCCGGAGCGAAGAAATTCGCCAGGTAATGTTCAGTGTTCGGCTTTCCATTGCCGTGGACTGAGACCGGTCTTGCGCCGAAACGCCCGGGCCAGCGCCGACGGACTTTCGTATCCAACCTCCTCGGCAATCAGTGCAATCGGCCGACCCTCGCGCAGGCGTTTCTGCGCGAGGCTGACGCGCCAGCTCAACAGGTAATCGGCCGGTGTCTGCCCGACCACCCGGCGAAACTGCTCGGCAAAACCGGCGCGGGACTGGTTCGCCGCCGCAGCGAGATCAGCGACACTCCAAGGCTTGTGCGGCTGCTCGTGGATCAGGTTCAAGGCGCGAGACACGCGCGGATCAGCCAGTCCGGCCATCATGCCCGGTTGCTGATCTCGACTGCCGATGAGATGGCGCAGCAGCAGAATCACCAGCAATTCAAACAGACGATCCATCACCGCCACGCGCCCGCAATGCCCTTCAAAAGCTTCGTTGAACAGCCAGTCAAGGGTGCTGCGCAATTCCGGGATGTCGGTGAGTTTCAATACCAGATAGTCCGGTAACGCGGCGGCCAGGGCATTGCCCGAGCCACCGTCGAAGGTCAGCGAGGCGCACACCACCTGGCTGGCCATGGCTTCGTCGGCAGACATCCGATGGGTAAACGGCCGGGGAAAGAAAATCAGCGACGGTTCTTCCAGGCGAATTTCCCGCTCGTTGCCCGGTTTGAGCAGCAACGCCCCGGCTTGCAGAACATGCACATGGCCGACGGGTTCGCCTGCGTGAACGCTCACGCCGCAAAACGCGCCGCTATGAAAGGTGCCGGCGTTCACACCGAAATGACTAAGTAATGTGGAAAGGCGATCCATGGCTGACTCCCGAAGGCATATCTGGACGATCTGCCGCATATCCTCGACGATTTGCCGCCAAAGCGCCATTGGCAGCCCCTAAAATCTCTCCATCGCCGCTGCACTTCGCTGCGGAATTTCGGAGAATCACCATGAGCCGCATCCCTGCAATCAGCCTCGACACCGCCACCGATGCCACCCGTCCTGCACTGGAAGGCGTGAAGAAAAAAATCGGCTTTCTGCCCAACGTCTTCACCACCCTCGCCCAGGCGCCGGTTGCATTCGACACTTACCTGCAAGCCTCGGCCATCCTCGGCAAGACCTCATTGAGCGGCAAAGAGAAAGAAGCCATCTACCTCGCCACTTCGCAGGTCAACGGTTGCGACTATTGCCTGTCCGCACACACCGTGTTCGCCGGCAAGGCCGGGCTGTCGGCGCAGGACATCATCGCAGCACGTCACGGCGAACTGAATGCCTACGCCGCCCTCGCCCGCCAACTGACCGAAACACGTGGCCACTTGAGCGATGAACAATTGGCCGCTGCCCGCGCTGCCGGTATCGATGACCGCAAGATCATCGAAGTGATTGCCCTGGTGGCCGTGCAGACATTGACCAACTACCTGAACAACACGGCGCTGACCGACATTGATTTCCCGGCCGTCGAGGCCTGAGCAGTCGCTCACGATCCGAAGATAAAACCGGTGGCGAAAAGACGCTCTTTTCGCCACCGCTGTTTTTTGCTGCCATGATGTACGTCAGAATAATTCGCAGCGCAAACAGTGTCTGGTGCGCTGAAACCAAACAGCCTGTGCGCAGGTCTTTGTTCTCAGACAAATGCCCCGGAAAGACACGAACCCCATGACAGACTGGTTGCAAGACAACGGCGAGATGGCCGGACAGATCCGCCGTCACGACTGGGCAAATTCGCCCCTCGGCCCGTTGGAACACTGGCCCGATGTACTCAAGACCACTGTCTCGCTCAGTCTCGCCTCGCATTTCCCTCAGGCGATCGTCTGGGGCCCGCAACTCATCACTCTCTACAACGACGCTTTCGTGCCGATTCTCGGCGACAAGCCGCATGCGCTGGGACGTCCTTTCAGCGACATCTGGAAAGAAGCCTGGCATGAGATCAGCCCGATAGCCGAGGCGGCCTATGCCGGCCAAGCCACCTACATCGAAAACTTTGCCCTGAAGATCGAACGCGGCAACGGCCCGGAGCAGGCGTTCTTCACTTTCTGTTACAGCCCGATTCGTGACTCCCACGGCAATGTCGTCGGCATGCTCGACACGGTCACCGAGACCACCCAGACCGTTTATCTCAACCAACGCCTGGCCGTCCTCGACGCCATCGGCGAAGCGGTGACCAATGCCACGGATGCGCAAGCAATCCTGGCGGCAAGCACGCGGCTGATGGTCGAGCAGTTGCAATTGTCCAACTGCGCCTACGCAGACATGGATGCCGACGAGGATGGCTTCACCATTCGCGGCGACTATGCAGCGCCGGGTTCGCCGAGCATCGTCGGCCACTACCGTTTGCGCGATTTCGGCGAGAAAGCAGTACGTCTTCTGCGCGCGGGTCAACCTTTGGTGATCCACGACAACCGCAGCGAATTGCCGCCGGAAGAATCAGCGACCTTTCAGGGCATAGGCATCACCGCCACCATTTGCGTGCCGCTGATCAAGCAAGGTCGCCTTACCGCGTTAATGGCCATTCACGACAAAATGCCGCGTGTCTGGTCGAGCTTCGAACAGGCGCTGCTCAGCGAAGTCACCGAACGTTGCTGGGCGCACATCGAACGGGTGCGCGCCGATGCCAACGTGCGCGAGGGCCTGCTTGCACTGGCTGAACTCAATGCCACGCTGGAGCAACGGGTCGAAGAGCGCAGCCTGCGTCTGGCCCAGGCCGAGTCGGCGTTGCGCCAGTCGCAGAAGCTCGAAGCCATCGGCCAACTAACCGGCGGCGTCGCCCACGACTTCAATAATCTGCTGACGATCATTCGTTCGTCGGTGGACTTTCTGCGCCAGCCCAACCTGCCGGAAGAACGCCGCCAGCGCTACATGCGCGCGGTGTCCGACACCGTCGAGCGCGCTTCCAAGCTGACCAGCCAGTTGCTCGCCTTCGCTCGCCGTCAGCCGCTCAATCCGCAGGTGGTCGATGCCGGCGAACGGCTGGCCAATATTGGCGAAATGCTCGAATCGGTCACCGGCGCGCAGATTCACGTGTGCGTCGAGCGCCCGGATCACCCCTGCTACATCCGCGTCGATCTCAGTCAGTTTGAAACCGCGTTGATCAACATCGCCCTGAACGCTCGCGACGCCATGAATGGTCAGGGTGAGCTGAAATTGCGCCTGGAGTGCCATAAAGCGCTGCCGCCGATTCGCGGCCACGCTGGGTCCAGCAGCCATTTCGTGTCGATTGCCCTGGCCGACACCGGTGCCGGCATCGACGCACACACCCTCGAACACATCTTCGAGCCGTTCTTTACCACCAAGGCTGTCGGCAAAGGCACGGGGCTGGGGCTGTCGCAGGTGTTCGGCTTCGCCAAGCAATCGGGCGGCAACGTCGATGTTTCCAGCGTCCTTGGTCAAGGCACCGAATTCACCTTGTATTTGCCGCAAGTGCCGGCGATCGAGGCAGAAATGGACGAGGCAGAGGACGATGGCGAGGTGCAGCCGGCCTGCGAAAAACGCCGGGTGCTGGTGGTCGAAGACAATCTCGATGTCGGCCGTTTCGCCAACCAGATCCTCCAGGATCTGGGCTATGAAACCGCATGGGCAACCAACGCTGAAGAAGCCCTGCAGTTGGCGGGCAGCGATGCCAGCGCGTTCGATGCGGTGTTTTCCGACGTAGTCATGCCGGGCATCACCGGTGTCGCGTTGGCCAAGGAACTGCGCCAGCGCCGCCCCGATCTGCCGGTGATTCTGACCTCCGGCTACAGCGAAGAACTGGCGCGCAGCGGGTACGAAGGTTTTGAATTTCTCGCCAAGCCCTACTCCGCCGAACAGGTCTCGCGGATTCTCGGCAAGACCTGGCTCAAGGACGCAAAACCAGCGGCGTCAGTCGTGATCGACGCCGGCGCGCTTGAGTAATTTCTTGCAGCGTTCCGACAGGTGAAACACCTGTAGATGCTTGCCCGCCTTGGCGTAGCGTTCACGCAGGGTTTTCAATGCGGCGATCGCCGAGTAATCGACAAAGCTCAGGTGTCGGCAGTCGAGAGTGACTTTGGCCGGGTCGTTGGCCGGGTCGAACTGATTGAGAAACGGCGTGGTCGAGGCAAAGAACAGCGTGCCGTGCAGGCGATAGAGCTTGCTGCCGTCGGCCTCCAGATGTTCATCGGCATACAGCTCGCGGGCCTGCTGCCAGGCGAAGTTGAGCGCAGCGATGATGATCCCGCACAGCACGGCCGTGGCCAGATCGGTGAACACGGTGATGGTGGTCACGGCGATGATCACCAGCACATCGTGCAGCGGCACCTTGTTGATCACCCGCAACGACGCCCAGGCGAAGGTCTGCTGCGACACCACGAACATCACCCCGACCAGCGCGGCGAGCGGAATACGCTCGATCAGCGGTGACAGAAACAGAATGAACAAAAGAATCAGCACACCGGCAACCACGCCGGACAAGCGCCCGCGCCCGCCGGAGCTGAGATTGATCACGGTCTGGCCGATCATCGCGCAACCGCCCATGCCACCGAACGCCCCGGACACCATGTTGGCCGCGCCAAGCGCTACGCACTCACGGTCCGGATAGCCACGGGTTTCGGTGATTTCGTCGGTCAGGTTCAGTGTCAGCAAGGTTTCCAGCAGGCCGACCATCGCCATCAGGATCGCGTACGGAGCGATGATGCGCAGCGTTTCCAGGCTCCACGGAATGTCCGGCATGGCGAAAGTCGGCAGACCGCCGGCAATGTGCGCCATGTCGCCGAGGGTGCGGGTCGGCAGCCCGAACAGGTAGACCAGCAGGCCGACACCCAGGATCGCCACCAGGGCCGGCGGCACCGCTTTGGTCAGGCGCGGCAGGATGTAAACGATGGCCATGGTCAGTAGCACCAGCCCGGTCATCAGATACAGCGGGGTACCGCTGAGCCAGTGCTCGCCGCTTTTGAAGTGCTCCAATTGCGCAAGGGCAATGATGATCGCCAGGCCGTTGACGAAACCGAGCATCACCGGATGCGGCACCATGCGCACCAGTTTGCCCAAGCGCAACAGCCCGAACGCCATCATGATCAGACCGCCGAGCAGCACCGTTGCCAGCAAATATTGCACGCCGTGTTGCACCACCAGCGCGACGATCACCACCGCCATCGAACCCGCCGCACCGGAAACCATGCCCGGTCGACCGCCAAACAACGCCGTCAGCGTGCAAATGATGAACGCGCCGTACAGGCCCATCAGCGGATTGAGATGCGCGACCAGCGCGAAAGCAATGCATTCGGGCAACAGCGCGAACGAGGTGGTGAGTCCGGCGAGGACATCGGCGCGCAGACGAATCGGTTTCATGGCTTACCTGACTGAGCGGCCGTCGGGCACGGCTGCTGTTTTCGAAAAAAAGAGGGAGGCGAATGTTACGGAATTGTTCAGCCTCGGGCCAGTGAAACACTGACACTGGCCGGCTCGGGGCTTATCCTTGCTGACTTGTCCATTGAATCGAGTCGCAGCATGTCAGCGTTTTTGTCCGCCCGTGATGTGTGTCAGCGCCTGCGCGAAGCTGCGCTGGGCGTGCTTGGGTTCGAAGTCTGCCAGGTAATGTCCGAGTCCGGGCTGATTGCCGTTGATATCGACGGCTGGCATCTGCGGTTGGACTTCGCCGAGGGACACTTGCATCACTGTGAATACGCGCGCAACTGCGCCGGGGATGAAGCGACGCTGGACACTTGGCAGCGTTATGGCACGGACCCGGTGAGTCTGCTCAGCACGTGGGAATTGGCGCAGATCGAGCGGTTATTGCGTGAGGCGGATGGAGTTGTGGCTCAGGGCATCATTTCCAGAACCAGAGACGACTGACTTTCTTGCATGCGGTCATACCAGCCCTGCAGCACATCGGGCAGCCGCTTCTTCCACTTCGCCACGTTGGTGTAGTACCGCAGATGTTCGTGGCCCTGGTCATCGTAGCTTTTGAAGATCAGCCAGATCTGTGCGTCGGCGGCACTCATCAGAATGCCGATGCCGCCGAGACCGCGCATCCACATTTCTACAACCTGAGCATCGGGCACATCTTTTGAGTCTTCGCCGACCTGCAAGGAACCGGAGGTCTCTACCAGTTTTTGGTAGTCGGTCTTGAGCAGCGAACGCAGTACCTGATCTTCTGCGGGCGTGCGAGCCAGACCCAGGCTGAGCAGATCGTAATCCAGCTTCAGCGGTTGTTCGGAGGCGACATACCGACCGGCGTAATACACGCCCATGCCACCGCCGCAGTCGGAATCCGCACCGGTTTGTACTACGTTCAGTACGCCATTGATTGGCGTGATGGTGAGTTTGCAGGCGTCCTCGGCATACACGGCTATTCCATCCTTGAGTACGGCAACGCCGGTCAAGTCTCCGGAATTGGCGCCCTCGCCTGCCGAGATATCGATGGCGATATGCGTGGCATCACGACGTTGGGTGACAAGGGTCGCCGAGGTCGAGGTGCCGGGCGGAATCAGTTGCCAGGTGGCATCCCAACTGAAGGGCTGAACCGCGTTTTCGAGCTCAGTGAGGCGCATCAGGTATTCGCGCCGCAGACACGCGCTCAGGGCACCGCAGGCGTTGCGGTTTTTCAGCCACTGACGCTGGTCGGTTTTCAGCATTTTGGGATCGGCAACTTTGCCCAGCGTGGTCCGCCATTGCTCGGCGAGTTTGTCGTCGAGGGTTGAGAGGTAGGGATCAGTGCAGATGGCTTTTTCGGTTTTGCTGGTGGCATGGGTGCAATCGAAACTGCTGGCGTGGCCGGTGCAGGCGAGGACGAGAGATGTCAGCGCCACGGCGTGACGCAGGTAGATAGCGAACATCTAGAGATTCCATTCTTCGGGCGGCGGGGATTATGCCAGTGCTGCTGCCGTAAATCGCCGTTGTCGTAGAGCCTGCTCCCACAGGGGTTTTGTGTGAGTTCAGAAACTGATTTTGGCTGCCGGTTTGACGTCGATTCGTGCCACGGAACTGGTCAGGGCGGCGAAGTCCTTGTTGTGTTCGGCAATGATGTCCTCGGCGCTCATGTTGCCGTTATCGACCGTCGAATGCGCATCCCGCGCGACGACGATGTCGTAGCCCAGTGAATGCGCGCTGCGCACCGTGGCGTTGACGCAGTAATCGGTTTGCAGGCCGCAGATGATCAGGCGTTCGAAGTCCTCGCTGGGCAGCAGCTTGCCGAGATCGGTCTGGTAGAAAGAGTCCCCGGTAGTTTTGCCTACACGCAGGTCTTTCGTCGAAGTCAGCAGACCGTTAGCCAGTTGCCAACCGTCCGCCCCATGCACGAATGGACCGTCCTTTTCTTCATGCTGAATCAACACCACTGGAACGCCAGCGTCGCGGGCGCGTTGGCTCAGATCATTGATCGTGGCGATTACGCGGTCGATTTCAAAGCACTGATATTCACCAGCACACAGCGCCTGCTGGACGTCGATGATCAGTAATGCGGTGGTCATGTCGAGCCTTCCTTGATCAGTCCTTGAGAATGGGGCGGACCTGCGCCCGCCCCTCTTTTACTCCGCTCAGTAACCCAAAGACAAGCCGGTATTGCGCCGTGGATCATTGGCGCCGTAGAAGCGGTTCTTGCCAACCGGTTTGCCGTCCAGTGACGGCGCGCCGACCAGAATCGCGGCGATGTGGTTGGCATCCTGCGGGCCGGCAAACTTGTGGCCCCAGCTTTCCAGGATTTTTTTCGTATCCGGGCTGGCGGCGAAGTCTTCGAGGTTGGTTTCCTCCGGCATCCACTGCTGATGGAAGCGCGGCGCGTCGACCGCTTCCTGCAGGCCCATGCCGTAATCGATGACGTTGAGCATGGTCAGCAAGGTCGCGGTGATGATCCGGCTACCACCCGGCGTGCCGACCACCATCACCACTTTGCCATTCTTGGTGACGATGGTCGGACTCATCGACGACAGCGGCGCCTTGCCCGGTGCGATGGCATTGGCCTCCCCCTGGACCAGCCCGTACATGTTCGGCACGCCGACCTTGGAAGTGAAGTCGTCCATTTCATCGTTGAGAATCACCCCGGTCTTGCTCGCCATGACGCCCGCGCCGAACCAGTCGTTGAGGGTGTAGGTGACCGAGACGGCATTGCCCCACTTGTCGACGATCGAATAGTGCGTGGTGTTGCTGCCTTCATGCGGCGCTACACCGGGCTTGAGCTCAGCCGACACGCCGGCCTTCTGCGGCTGGATGGCGTTGCGCAGTTTGGTCGCGTAATTCTTGTCCAGCAGGTGCTCGATCGGATTCTTCACGAAATCCGGATCGCCGAGGTAGCTGTTGCGATCAACGTACGCGTGGCGCATCGCTTCGATCTGGTAGTGCATGCCCTGGGCGGAATGGAAGCCCAGGTCCTTCATCGGATAACCTTCGAGAATGTTCATGATCTGGCAGATCACCACCCCGCCGGAGCTTGGCGGTGGCGCCGAGACCACGTGATAGCCGCGATAATCGCACTCCACCGGGGCCAGCTCGCGAGTCTTGTATTTGTCCAGGTCGGCTTGGGTGATGATGCCTTTGTTGGCCTGGCTGGAGGTGACGATGGCATCGGCGACCCAGCCTTTGTAGAAGCCGTCGGCGCCCTTGTCGGAAATCGTCCGAAGGGTTTTCGCCAGATCCTTTTGCACCAGTTTCTGCCCGACCTGCATCGGCTCGCCGTTGCTGAGGAAGATCGAGCCGGAATCGCGCATGTCCTTCTTGAACACATCCGTCGCGTATTCGAGCAGCTCGACATCGCCCTGCTGCAATTCGAAACCGTCTTCGGCCAGTTTGATCGCCGGGGCAATCATCTCCTTGCGCTGTTTGGTGCCGTATTTGCTCAGCGCCAGCTCCATGCCGGACACGGTGCCCGGTACGCCGACCGCCAGATGGCCGCGCGTGCTCAGTTCCGGGATGACGTTACCGTCCTTGTCCAGATACATGTTGGCGGTCGCTGCCAGCGGCGCTTTTTCGCGGAAATCGAGAAAGGTCTTGCGCCCGTCCGCCAGTTGAATGGTCATGAACCCGCCGCCGCCAAGGTTGCCCGCAGCCGGGTAGACCACCGCCAGCGCATAGCCCACGGCCACTGCCGCATCCACGGCATTGCCGCCGTTTTTCAAAACGTCGACGCCGACATGAGTCGCCAGATGTTGCGCAGTGACCACCATGCCGTTTTCCGCCGCCACCGGCGCCACCGATGCCGCGTGAGCCATGAGACAGCTGAGCGCCAGAGAGGCCGCAATGAGCGATCTGGCCAAAGGTTCGTACTTCATGAGTCGATCTCTTTTTGTTTTTGGGGACTGCGCAAAACGCAGGGCCACGCTTCAGGAGCAACAAGCAGTATGGCCGGCTTTGCGTATTGCGCCTCCCCGTTCAGCCAGTATGCTGAGCCATCGCAGCCGTTGGCAGCTCCTGCCCGAATCAAGCGAAGAGGTTGTTCATCGCCGCGTACTGCAACAGCATGATGGTCTTGGCATCGCAGATCTCGCCGCGTTGAAACGCTGCCAGTGCCTCATCGAAGCCCCATTCGAGCACTTCCAGCTCTTCGGTTTCCTCTTCCAGGCCGCCACCGTCGCTGACTTTGGACGCGGCGTCGTATTCAGCGATAAAGAAGTGCAGTTTCTCCGTCACCGAACCGGGGCTCATGTACGCCTCGAATACTTTTTTCACGTCGTGCACGCGGTAACCGGTTTCCTCCTCGGCTTCGTCACGAATGCGTTGCTCGGGCGCGGCACCTTCCAGCAACCCGGCGGCCACCTCGATCAACAATCCATCGTGGCCGTTGACGAACACCGGCAAACGGAACTGGCGGGTCAGCACCACCGTGCGCTTTTCGCGGTTGAACAGCAGAATCGCCGCGCCGTTGCCCCGGTCGTAGACCTCCCGGGTCTGGCGCTGCCATTCACCGTTGTTGCGGTGGTAGTCGAAAGTGATTTTCTTCAGCAGATACCAGTCGTGGGACAACACCTGAGTGTCGACGATGTTGACCCGTTCGGCTGTGTTGGACATCGCGTCTGATCCTGTCTTCATGGGGACTGCCATGGTCGATCAATTGCGCCGACAAAAAAAGCCCGGCAGCGCTACCGGGCTCGTTCAGCCTGCGCGGTTACTGAAAGTCGAGGTCGAAGGCCTGGTAGAAGGCGTTGCCGGTGTTGGCGACGATCCACATCAGCACAATGACGTGATGACCCTGCTTGTTCGCAGGCAGCTTCACTTGATGATCGACCTTGGCCTTCAATTCATCAGCATGGCTGTAATACGGCACTTGCGGGTAGAAGTCTTCGAAGAACGGCTGGGTTTCCAGCTGCGCACGGCTGATGCGTTGCTGGGGATCCCAGCCGTCTTTGGTGATCAGCCAGCGATAACCACGGGTGGTGTGCGGCGCGGTGTACGCCCAGCTGACCTCGAGAATCTGGCCCGGATCGACGTTGAGCAGCGGCCAGCTGAAGGAACGACCGAGCTTCTTGCTCATCTCGTCGGCGGTGTAATTGACGCAATCGCGGGCATCGGTCTTGCCGCCGCTGAGAATGTAGCCATCGGCCGGCCGCGCGACGCTGTCCGAGTCGGTCTCGAAAGGTTGCGGGAAAGGTCCGGCGTCTACGGCCGGAAAGTTCTTGCCACCTTCCATTTCATTGACTTGCCAGGCGCCTAGCAAGCCGAGGTCGATGGCCACTGCGCCGCGACTCGCTGGCGAGATGACACGACCGTGTTTGAGTTGGGTTTGTGGGATTGCCTGATTCATCGTCTTCACTCCGTTGATTTGAGAACTCTCCTTCCCGAGGAGAGGCCTTCAAGCTAACGGAGGTGAATTTTTTGTCCATCGGCGCTTTTGTCACAGTCCCAGTGTGCAAGACGTAAAAAGCCAGGAAACACTGGATGCATAACCAGTGCTCGACGACGCATCGCACTCAACGTGTAGCTGAACACCTACACGCCGAGTCGCCTTTGGTCATTCAGACAGTTGCGCCTGATACTCCTTTTCGTACTGCCCGGCGAGTTGGCTTTTCTGTTTATCGTCGAGCAGCTTGCCGGCCATCTGGAAGAATTTGTGCTCTTCTTCCTCGAGGTGGTGATGAACCTTGTCGGAAAGCTTTTTGGCCGTGGCCAGCCAGGCCGGACTGGACATTTCGGTCTCGTCGAGCTCTTCCATCATCTCGTCCATTTCGTGGTGTTCGGCGATGGCGTGGCGGCTCAGGTCCACGCCTTCGTCGATTTCCATCAACGGAATGTAGAAGTGCCGCTCTTCAGCGGTTTCATGCGCTTGCAGTTCTGCTTTGAGCTGCTTGTAGGCCTCGACCCGCTCAGGGCTGTCGCCGCTGGTCGCGATCAGAGCCTTGGCGTAAGTGCGCTGGCGCTCGTGGCTTTCGCGCAGGGCTTCAAAAATATTCACGGGATTTCCTCATCAATCGCGCTCAGGGAAAGACGCGATAAAAGCCTAGACCGCAACGCTGGTTTGACGGTTCCGCTTGTTCGATCGAAGGGCTTGGAGGCGTTTGCCCGGACGGGTTAGGCTGGGCGTTCAATTACACAAGGAAGTCATGCATGAATTTGCGTATCGAGTTGACGGACAGTCCTACCGAGGAACAGCGTCAGGCCATTCTGCAGCCGCTGATCGAGTACAACGATGCTCAAACCGGCGGTTCGAAATCCGAGCCGTTCGCCTTGATGGTCAAAGACGAAAATGGCGCGATATTGGGCGGCCTGTATGGGCGAATGATTTTTCGCTGGATGTTCATCGAACTGCTGTCAGTGCCGGAACAAGGTCGCGGACAGGGTATCGGCTCGAAATTGATGGCTCAGGCGGAAGCCCTGGCCAGGGAAAAGAATTGCTACGGCCTCTGGCTCGACACCTTCGATTTTCAGGCGCCGGAGTTCTACAGGAAGCTCGGTTTCAGCCAGTTTGGGGAAATCGTTGACTATCCACCGGGGCACAAGCGGCACTACTTTCAGAAGCGCCTGATCGACTGAATGTGCCGCCGCCTTCGCGAACAGGCTCGCTCCCACAAAGTTGTCATGCGTTCCAATGTGGGAGCGAGCCTGCTCGCGAAAGCATCAACTGCTTCACAGCATAATCAGAGGCAGGTCGCCATCGCCGCCATCCGCCGCATCGCGACAAAATCACTCTTCTGTGCGTAGTAATTCAAAGTCGTACCCGAGGCTTCGGTAATCACATCGACAAACGACTCTGCCGAACGCGTATAAACCGTAGTGCCGCCGGACTCGCGCGGTTCCAGATAGGCCGCCGCGTCGACGCCAAACACCGCTTCGTCCTGCCAGGCGAATTGCACGCACCGGGCGACGTCTTTCTCCGGCTTGTCCGAGGTCAGGACCTTGTCCGGGCTCTTGCTGCGAGCATCGTTCATCACCGAACCGGCGCACCCGGCCAACAGGGCCGCCGCCAGCACTACCATCAGCATTCGCATTGCATTTGCTCATCGAGAAAAAAGCGGACTGTAGCACTGCGACGCGGCAAATCGTTCTGCTTTACTGTTTTTATGCGCGACATGCGCAAGCAGGTGCGGCACCCTATGGTCATCAGTCACACAAGGAAATTACATGGCGCCTAGCGACCAGCGACATGAACAGGCTTTGAAACTGTTTCTCGATGCGCGACCCGAACTACGTGAAACCCTCGACCATCTCAACCCGCTGCTGGCTCAGGCCAAGGGCGAAACCCAGGCGCAGTATCGCGAAGAACGCTTGCATGAGGCGTTTGAGGAAGAAGCGGAGAGACAGAGGTTGTTCGCCTGGGAGCTGACGTTGCAGTTGACCGCTGCTTCGCCCGAGGAATATCAGGCGCAACGGCTGGAAGTGCATCGGGAAGTGGCGGAAATGGCGGGGATGGGCTGGATCGAGTATTGCGAGCTTTACGGCATTACCCCGTAATCCAGCCGCCGCAAATCTCCCGTGGGAGCGAGCCTGCTCGCGAAGGCGGTGTGACTGCCGAAACTGATCTCGAACGAGACGACGCTTTCGCGAGCAGGCTCGCTCCCACAGTGAACCGCGTATTACCAGATTTCGCGGCACGCGCAATAAAGCTTTATCATGGCCGCAGTTTCGCTGATCGAGTCCATCATGAAGTTCGCCATCGCGCTGTTTTCCGCCGCCCATGCGCCCTCCTCGCGCCGTGCCTTGCTGTTTGCCCAGGCCGCGCTGGCCGGCGGCCATGAGATTGTTCGGCTGTTCTTCTATCAGGACGGCGTGTTCAACGCCTCCGATGCGGTGGTGACGCCGCAGGATGAACTGGACTTGCCCAAGCAATGGCGCGCCTTTATCAACGACAAGCAACTTGACGGCGTGGTCTGCATCGCCGCCGCTTTGCGCCGTGGTGTATTGAACGAAGAAGAAGCCAAGCGTTACCAGCGTGAAGCGATTTCGCTCAGCACGCCGTGGGAATTGTCCGGTCTGGGTCAGTTGCACGACGCCGTGCAGGACGCTGATCGGCTCATCTGTTTCGGAGGCGCTTGAACATGGCCAAATCGCTGTTGATCATCAGCCGCCAATCGCCGTGGTCCGGCCCCGGTGCGCGGGAAGCGCTGGATATCGTGCTCGCCGGTGGCGCCTTCGATCTGCCGATCGGTTTGCTGTTTCTCGATGACGGCGTGCTGCAACTGGCCGCCGGGCAGAACGCCAGGGCCTTGCAGCAGAAGGACCTCAGCGCCAATCTGCAGGCGCTGCCGATGTTTGGTGTCGAAGAGCTGTTCTATTGCGCCGAAAGCGCCAATGCTCGCGGTCTTGGCAACCTGTCGCTGGACGAAGCGCAGCCGCTTGCTGCTGAACACATCACCGCCCTTATTGACCGTTACGATCAGGTAATCACCCTCTGATGTCGACTTTGCATGTGTTGTCTCATTCCCCGTTCGGCGACGATCGCCTGAGCAGTTGCCTGCGCCTGCTCGGCAGCGCCGATGCCGTGTTGTTGTCCGGCGATGCGGTGTATGCGCTGCAACCGGACACTGTGCCGTTCTCAACCCTTCAAGAGCGAGCAATCAGACTGTTTGTATTGATTGAGGACGCACAGGCGCGTGCGATCGAGATTCCAGACTGGGCCGAGGCCATCGACTACCCGGCGTTTGTCGAACTGTCGATCCATCACGCCAAGGTCAACAGCTGGCTATGAATTCAATGACCGTCGGCGCCCGCGCCATCGAACTGGACAAGGATGGCTTTCTCGTTGACCTCAGCGACTGGTCGGCTGAAGTCGCCAGCGCCCTCGCCGCCGCCGAGGACATCGAGTTGACGCCCGAACACTGGGAAGTCCTTGAGCTTCTGCGTAGCTTCTACGCCGAATTCCAGCTATCGCCGGCCACGCGTCCGCTGATCAAGTACACCGCGTTGAAACTCGGCGCGGACAAAGGCAACAGCCTGCACCTGAACCGACTGTTCAAAGGCACCCCTGCCAAACTCGCCGCGAAACTGGCGGGCCTGCCCAAACCGACGAATTGCCTATGAACGACTTTCCAGCTTTGACCCTCGAAACGCCTGCCGAGCATCCGTTCGCGCAATTCGTGCGCATTCTCGGCAAGGGCAAGCGCGGCGCCCGCGACCTGACGCGCGAAGAAGCCCGCGAGGCCATGGGCATGGTGCTTGATGACCAAGTCGAAGATACGCAACTGGGTGCCTTCCTGATGTTGCTGCGGCACAAGGAAGAAAGTGCCGAGGAAATGGCCGGTTTCACCGAAGCCCTGCGCGCACGCTTGCACGCGCCCGCATTGAATGTCGACCTGGACTGGCCGACCTACGCCGGCAAAAAACGCCACCTGCCGTGGTATCTGCTGGCGGCCAAGTGCCTGGCGCAAAACGGCGTGCGGATCTTCATGCATGGCGGCGGCGCACACACGGCCGGGCGTCTGTACAGCGAACAACTGCTGGGCGAACTGAACATTCCCCTGTGCCGTGATTGGCAGCAGGTCGGCACGGCACTGGACAACGGCGGCCTGGCGTTTATGCCGCTGGTGGACTGGGCGCCGCAGTTGCAAAAGATGATCGACCTGCGCAACACCCTGGGCCTGCGGTCGCCGATCCACTCGCTGGCGCGGATTCTCAATCCGCTCGGCGCACGTTGTGGCCTGCAGAGCATTTTTCACCCGGGTTACCAGGCGGTGCATCGCGATGCCAGCGGCTTGCTCGGCGATACGGCAATCGTGGTCAAGGGCGATGGCGGTGAAATCGAGATCAACCCCGACGCCACCAGCCACCTGTATGGCACCAGCGGCGGTCAGAGCTGGGATGAAGAATGGCCGCAGCTGTCAGCGCAGCGCCACGTCAAACCCGCCTCGCTGGACATCGAGCACTTGAAAACCGTGTGGCGTGGCGATGTGGTCGACAGTTACCCGCAAATGGCCTTGATTGCGACCATGGCCCTCGCCCTGCGCGGTCTCGGTCAGAATCGCGAACAGGCCTTCGCAACTGCCGAGCAGTATTGGGCGGCGCGCAACACATCGATCTAACCGATTATTAGCGCCCGATCTTTGCGCTTTTTGTTCGAACTCATCGGAATAGACTCGACTCCAACGAATATTGGTTTTGGGAGTCTTGATCATGGGTTTACTCGTCGACGGCCACTGGCAGGACAAGTGGTACGAAAGCAGCAAGGACGGCGCGTTCCAGCGCGAACAAGCGCAACGCCGCAACTGGGTGACCGCCGATGGTCAGCCAGGCCCCAGCGGTGAAGGCGGTTTCGCCGCCGAAGCCGGACGCTATCACCTCTACGTTTCCCTCGCCTGCCCTTGGGCGCATCGCACGCTGATTCTGCGCAAACTGAAAGGCCTGGAAAGTCTGATCGACGTGTCGGTGGTCAGCTGGCTGATGCTGGAAAACGGCTGGACTTTCGACAAAGCGCTCGGCTCGACCGGCGACAAACTCGATGGCTTCGACTTCATGCACCAGCGGTATACGGCTGATACGCCTGACTACACCGGGCGCGTGACGGTGCCAGTGTTGTGGGACAAGAAACTCAAGCGCATCGTCAGCAATGAATCGGCGGAAATCATCCGCATGTTCAACAGCGCCTTCGACGGGATCACTGGCAACGATCTGGACTTCTACCCGGCGCCGCTACGCAACGAGATCGATGCGCTGAACGAGCGGATCTACCCGGCGGTGAACAACGGTGTCTATCGTGCCGGATTCGCCACTTCGCAGCAGGCCTACGAACAGGCATTCGATGAAGTATTCGCCGAACTGGATCATCTGGAGCAACTGCTGGGTGCCAATCGCTACCTGAGCGGGGAATACCTGACCGAGGCCGATGTGCGTTTGTTCACCACGATGATTCGTTTCGACGCGGTGTACCATGGACACTTCAAGTGCAACCTGCGGCGGATTGCCGACTACCCGAACCTGTCGAACTGGCTGCGCGAGATGTATCAGTGGCCGGGGATTGCCGAGACGGTGGATTTTCAGCACATCAAGCATCACTACTATGGCAGCCACAAGACCATCAACCCGACCGGCGTGGTGCCGAAGGGGCCGCAGCAGGATTTCAGCGTGGCGCATGATCGCGAGCGGTTGATCGGGAAAGGGGTTTGGCGCCGGGGTTGATTAGCTCGGTGTTTTCGAGAACCGTTCGCGAGCAGGCTCGTTCCCACATTGGATCTGTGTCATTCACAAATCCCCTGTGGGAGCGAGCCTGCTCGCGAAGGGAACGACGCGGTGTTTAGACCTGCGCCTGCGCCCCTTCAAACCACGCCAGTTTCTCGCGCAGCTGCACCACTTCGCCAACGATCACCAGGGTCGGCGCATGCACTTCATGCTCCGCCACCATTCGCGGCAGATCCGCCAGTGTGCCGGTGAAAACCCGCTGATTGACCGTGGTGCCCTGCTGGATCAACGCCGCCGGGGTATCCGCCGCGCGACCATGCTTGATCAACTGCTCGCAGATGATCGGCAAACCCACCAGGCCCATGTAGAACACCAGCGTCTGCGCCGGGGCGACAAGATCAGCCCATGGTAGATCGGTGGAACCATCCTTCAGGTGGCCAGTGACAAACCGCACGGACTGCGCATGATCTCGATGGGTCAGCGGAATCCCCGCATAAGCGGCGCAACCGCTGGCCGCGGTAATGCCCGGCACCACCTGGAATGGAATACCGTGGGCCGCCAGTTCTTCGATCTCTTCGCCACCGCGGCCGAAGATAAACGGATCGCCACCCTTCAACCGCACCACACGCTTGCCGGCCTTGGCCAGATCGACCAGTTGCTGGTTGATCTGATCCTGCGGCACGGCGTGTTCGGAGCGACGCTTGCCGACATACACCCGCTCGGCATCGCGACGGCACAACTCAAGAATTGCCGGCGCCACCAGGCGGTCATAGAGCACCACATCGGCTTGCTGCATCAGACGCAGCGCGCGAAAGGTCAACAGATCCGGATCACCCGGGCCGGCACCGACCAGATAAACCTCGCCAGTGGTGACCATTGGCTCGCCATCGACCTTGGCCTGCAACAGGCGCTCGGCTTCAGCGCCCTGCCCGGCCAGTTGACGATCGGCGATCGGGCCCTGGAAAACGTCTTCCCAGAAGCCGCGACGCTGCTGCACATCCGGAAACAGGTTTTTCACCTGATTGCGAAAACGCGCAGCCAATCCAGCCAACTGACCGTAAGTGGAAGGAATCCAGGTTTCGATTTTTGCCCGGATCAGGCGCGCCAGTACCGGCGCATCACCGCCGCTGGATACGGCGATGATCAACGGCGAGCGATCGACGATCGCCGGGAAGATCACGCTGCACAAGGCCGGCGCATCGACCACGTTGACCGGCACGCAACGGCGGTGGGCGTCGGTGGAGACTTGCGCGTTGAGCGTTTCGTCGTCGGTAGCGGCAATGATCAGCCCGCAACCGTCCAGATCCGTTTCGGCGTAACCGCGCAACAGGCATTCACCGCCGCTGGCAGCGACCAGTTCAGCGAGTTGCGTTTCGATTTCAGGTGCGACCACCCGCAGCAGCGCACCGGCATCGGCCAGCAGGCGGGATTTGCGCAAGGCAATTTCCCCCCCACCGACAACCAACACACGACTGCCGCGCAGGTTGTGAAACAGCGGCAGATATTTCATTTAGCCGATGACCTCAAGGCCACCCATGTACGGCTTGAGCACGTCCGGTACGCGGATCGAACCGTCGGCCTGCTGGTAGTTTTCCAGCACGGCAACCAGAGTACGACCGACCGCCAGGCCGGAACCGTTCAAGGTGTGCACCAGCTCGGGCTTGCCAGTTTCCGGGTTGCGGAAACGCGCCTGCATGCGCCGCGCCTGGAAGTCGCCGCAGTTGGAGCACGAGGAGATTTCGCGGTATTTGTCCTGGCTCGGAATCCACACTTCCAGGTCATAGGTCTTGACCGCGCTGAAGCCCATGTCGCCGGTGCACAGCGCCAGGGTGCGGTAAGGCAGACCGAGCAGCTGCAGGACTTTTTCAGCGTTGGCGGTCAGGCCTTCCAGCGCTTCCATCGATTGCGATGGCTCGACAATCTGGACCATTTCGACTTTGTCGAACTGGTGCTGGCGTATCATGCCACGCGTGTCGCGACCTGACGCACCGGCTTCGCTGCGGAAGCATGGGGTATGGGCGACGAATTTGATCGGCAGCAGTTTCGAATCGACGATTTCGCCGGCAACGATGTTGGTCAGCGACACTTCGGCGGTCGGGATCAGGTACAGATCGGCTTCGCCTTCGCGGGCAATCTTGAACAGATCCTCTTCGAACTTCGGCAACTGGCCGGTGCCTTGCAGCGCCGGAGCCTGAACCAGATAAGGCGTGTAAGCCTCTTCGTAGCCATGTTCGGTGACATGCAGATTGATCATGAACTGCGCCAGTGCGCGATGCAGCCGCGCGATCGGGCCACGCAACAGCGCAAAGCGCGCGCCGGACAGCTTGGCGGCGGTTTCAAAGTCCAGCCAGCCGAACTTTTCGCCGAGGGCAACGTGGTCTTTGACTTCGAAATCGAACTGAGTCGGCGTGCCCCAGCGGCGCACTTCGACGTTGTCGTCTTCGTCCTTGCCGACCGGAACCGACTCGTGCGGCAGGTTCGGGATACCGAGCAGGATCGAATCGAGTTCGGTCTGGATCGCATCCAGCTCGACCTTGCCCGCGCTCAACTCGCCCGCCATGCGCTCGACGTCCGCCATCAGCGGCGCGATGTCTTCGCCACGCTGCTTGGCCTGCCCGATGGATTTGGAACGCGCGTTACGTTCAGCCTGCAGTGCTTCGGTGCGGGTCTGGACGGTCTTGCGCTGTTCTTCCAGCGCTTCGATGCGCGCGGTGTCCAGGGCAAAGCCACGGGAAGCCAGGCGGTCCGCTACGTCCTGAAGGTTGCTACGTAACAGTTTGGAATCGAGCATGTCGGTTTCTCGTTATCAAAGTTTGGTCAGGGACAGGCCGGCCCACGTTGCGAGCAGCCCGCCGAATACGCTGAGTGCGGCGTAGCCCAGGGCCAGCAACACTTGCCCGCTTTCCAGCAGGCGCACCGTATCCAGTGAAAAGGATGAAAAAGTCGTCAGCCCCCCGAGGAAGCCGACCATCAACCCGGCGCGCACCTCGATCGGCACCTCCGGGCGTATCAGAAACAGGCCGTACAACACGCCAATCAGCAGGCAGCCCACGATATTAACGGCCAGCGTCGCGGTATAGAAGTGCCGCGGCCAATTGGCGCTGACCCAATTACCGGTGGCGAAGCGCAACAAGGTGCCGGCAACACCGCCGACCGACACTGCAAGGATCAATGGAACCACTATTTTCTCCGCTGCCGAGGGCTCAGACGATCGAGTTGAGCGAGGTGATTGAGCTTTTCGCCGATCTTCAACTCCAGGCCACGGGGCACTGGCTGATAGAACGGAATCGGCTCGAGTTCTTCCGGAAAATAGTCTTCACCGGCGGCATAGGCGTCCGGCTCGTCGTGGGCGTAGCGGTATTCGTCGCCATAACCCAATTGCTTCATCAGCTTGGTCGGGGCATTGCGCAAATGCAGCGGCACTTCCAGCGAGCCGTTCTCAGCCGCAGCGCGCAGTGCAGTTTTGAAGCCCATGTACACCGCATTGCTTTTCGGTGCGCAGGCCAGATAAGTAATGGCCTGAGCGACTGCCAATTCGCCCTCGGGGCTGCCGAGACGCTCCTGCACTTCCCACGCCGCCAGGCACAGGCTCAGCGCACGCGGGTCGGCGTTGCCGATGTCTTCGCTGGCCATGCGCACCACGCGCCGCGCCAGGTACAGCGGATCGCAGCCGCCATCGATCATCCGCGCAAACCAGTACAACGCGCCGTCAGGGTTGGAGCCGCGCACGGATTTGTGCAGCGCCGAGATCTGGTCGTAGAACGCTTCACCGCCCTTGTCGAATCGCCGGCGCGTATCGCCGAGCAAACTTTGCAGCAGCTCGGTGCCGATTTCGCTGTTGTCTTCGGCCAGATCAGAGGCGTTTTCCAACAGATTGAGCAGACGCCGGCCATCGCCATCGGCGGCCGACAGCAGCATCTGGAAGCCTTCATCGCTCAGGGTCAGGTTGCGCTTGCCCAGCCCGCGCTCTTCGGTCAAAGCCCGATGCACCAGTTTGCGCAGCGCCGCTTCGTCGAGGCTTTTCAGCACGTAGACGCGGGCACGCGATAACAAAGCGTTGTTCAGTTCGAACGAAGGGTTTTCAGTGGTGGCGCCGATGAAGATCAGCGTGCCGTCTTCAACGTAGGGCAGAAACGCGTCCTGCTGCGACTTGTTGAAGCGGTGCACTTCATCGACAAACAGGATCGTGCGCTTGCCGTACTGGCCGGCCTGCTGCTTGGCGATTTCAACGGCCTGGCGGATTTCCTTGACCCCGGCGAGCACCGCCGAAACCGTTTCGAAGTGCGCATCGGAGACTTCTGCGAGCAAGCGCGCCAGGGTGGTTTTGCCCACGCCCGGCGGCCCCCAGAAGATCATCGAATGCAGCGCGCCCTGCTCCAGCGCCTCACGCAGAGGCTTGCCGCGAGCGAGCACGTGTTCCTGACCGACGTACTCATCCAGATTGGCCGCACGCAGACGGGCGGCCAAGGGTTGGGCAATCGGTGCACTGCGAAACAGATCCATCACGTAGCGTTGAAACCTCTGATTTTCTGAAATCTGCTGAAGAACCTGTGGTGAGGGGATTTTTCCCGTTGGGCTGCGAAGCGGCCCCAAAAGCGACGACTGCTGCGCAGCCGGACGGGGATAATCCCCTCGCCACAATAGCCCCTCAATAGCTGGCCCTCACCACAAAGGCCCTGACACAAAGGGCCGGTGTTTATTCCTGGATAACGTCGGCACCCTTGGGAATGTCGAATTTGAACTTGGACGCAGGCACCGCTTCGTTGGCCTTGACCATGGTAAACAGGATATTGGTGCGCTGGCCGACGCTGTCAATCAGTTGCATGTCATTGAGCAGGCCGTTGCGGAACGACAGGCGCAGGTTGTCGAACAGGGT
Organism: Pseudomonas sp. Sample_20; assembly: GCF_004307585.1. Classification (NCBI taxonomy): domain Bacteria; kingdom Pseudomonadati; phylum Pseudomonadota; class Gammaproteobacteria; order Pseudomonadales; family Pseudomonadaceae; genus Pseudomonas; species Pseudomonas sp. Sample_20. The sequence goes on from NZ_RCOA01000108.1 coordinate 174,725, forward strand.
GTCCTTGGTTTTCGGCTTGAGAGTGAAGTCGATCACGCCGCCCGCCTCTTTCGCGCTGATATCGAAGCTCTGGCTGATCTTCGAGACATCACCGGACAGCAACAGCGCTGGCGTCTGGGTCAGACGCTCGTCGAGCTTCTTGATGGTTGCCTGTTCCAGGTCCGGGTCCCATAAGGTGACTTTCTTGCCATCGGAAACCATGGTCTGCTCGGCCGGCGCGTTGGTGTGCCAGTAGAACAGGCCCGGACGCTGCAGGGTCATGTTGCCGGTGGTTTCCTGCAACTGGGTGCCGGTGCCGTCGAGGGTCAACTGCGAGAAGTTCGCCGACAGGGTTTTCGATGTTTCGAGCAATTGGGTCAGACGCGCCACGTCCTTTTCATCGGCGTGGGCCGTGAGTGTGGTCAGCGCCAGTACTGGCAACAGCATGCGGATAAGGCGCATGAGAGTCCTCTTGAATAATCGTGGGAGAGCGGGTGGTGCGTCATTGCGCCACCCGCGTCGTTGCGTTTCAGTCGCGTACCGGGCCCGGGGCCAGGACTTCACGCGAACCGTTGGTGTTCATTGAGGTAACAACGCCGGCCATCTCCATCGCCTCGATCATCCGCGCGGCGCGGTTGTAGCCGATCTTCAGCTTGCGCTGCACAGCGGAAATCGACGCGCGACGGCTTTCGAGGACGAACTGCACCGCTTCGTCATACAGCGCGTCGGCTTCCGGATCATCACCGTCACCACCACCGCTACTGCCTTCAAAGCCGCTGCCTGCCTCTTCGACACCGTTGAGGATATCGTCGTTGTATTCCGGCGCGCCGCGCAGCTTCCACGCTTCGACCACGCGGTGAACCTCATCGTCGGAGACGAATGCGCCGTGGACGCGGATCGGCAGACTGGTGCCCGGCGGCATGTAGAGCATGTCACCGTGACCGAGCAGTTGCTCGGCGCCACCCTGGTCGATGATGGTTCGCGAGTCGATCTTGCTCGATACCTGAAACGCCATACGTGTCGGGATGTTGGCCTTGATCAGACCGGTGATCACGTCCACCGACGGGCGCTGGGTCGCAAGAATCAAGTGAATCCCCGCCGCACGCGCTTTTTGCGCAATACGGGCAATCAGTTCTTCAACCTTCTTGCCGACGATCATCATCATGTCGGCGAATTCGTCCACCACTACGACGATGGTCGGCAGTTTCTGCAGCAGCGGCGCTTCGTCGTGAATGCTTTCGCGCTTGTACAGCGGATCGCTCAACGGCTCGCCGGCATCCTGGGCTTCCTTGACCTTGGCGTTGAAGCCGGAGAGGTTACGCACGCCCATTTTCGCCATCAGCTTGTAGCGACGCTCCATCTCGGCAACGCTCCAGCGCAAGGCGTTGGCGGCATCCTTCATGTCGGTCACAACCGGGCAAAGCAGGTGCGGAATGCCTTCGTAGATGGACAGTTCAAGCATTTTCGGGTCGATCATGATCAGCTTCGCATCGTCCGGGCCGGACTTGAACAGGATCGACAGGATCATCGCGTTCACGCCCACGGACTTACCGGAACCGGTGGTGCCGGCCACCAACAAGTGCGGCATCTTCGCCAGGTCGGTGATGACCGGCTTGCCGCCGATGTCATGACCGAGCGCCAGGGTGACCGGCGATTTGAAGTTGTCGTACTCGGGGGTCGACAGCACCTCGGAGAAACGCACGATCTGGCGGTCTTCGTTGGGAATCTCGATACCGACGGTGGTCTTGCCCGGAATCACCTCGACGACCCGCACACTGGTCACCGCCAGCGAACGCGCCAGGTCTTTCGCCAGGTTGGCGATACGGCTGACTTTTACCCCGGCGGCAGGCTGGATTTCGTAACGGGTAATCACCGGGCCCGGGTGGATCGAGTCAACGGTGACTTCGACGCCGAATTCCTTGAGCTTGATTTCCAGCAAGTGGCCGACCGCTGCCAAGGACTCAGGCGAATAGTTGAGCTGTTTCTTTTCCGCAGGATCAAGAATGGAGATCGGCGGCAAGGTGCCTTCGACCGCGCTGTCGACGAACAACGGCGCCTGCTTCTCTTTCTGTACGCGCTTGCTCGGCTCTGGGGCCTTGGCCGGTGCCGGCGCGATCACCGGAGGCACCTGCTTCTCGCGGTCGGACATGTGCTTGCTCAGCGCTTGCTCACGCTCGATCAGGCGTTCCTTGACCTTGGCCTGTTCACGCTTGTCGGTGACAGTCGGTGCGACCACATCGTGGACGCGGTCATCAACCTCACGCAGTTGCGCGACCAGTTGCTTGCGCTCGGTGCGCGCCGACCACCAGCGGTTGAGCGCGCCCTGGAACAGCTCGAACAGATCGAGGGTGATCTTGCCGGTGACGTCCATCACCTTGAACCACGACAGGTCGGTGAATACGGTCAGGCCGAACAGGAACAGCGCGATGAACAGCAGCGTGCTGCCTTGAATGTTCAGCGCATTCTTCGCCAGATCGCCAAGGCTTTCGCCCAGGGCACCGCCAGCGCCGGCCGGCAGACCGGTCGCGGCATGGAAATGAATGTGCGCCAGCGCAGCACCGGAGAGCACGAGGAACACCAGACCGATCAGGCGCCAGGAAAACAGCCAGCCGCTCCACTGCCATGGCTCGTGACGTTGACGGAAGATCTGGTACGCCTTGACCGCCAGCAGCAACGGAAAAATATAGGCGAAGTAACCGAGCACCATGAACAGGATATCGGCGCTGTACGAGCCGGCCGGGCCGCCGAAGTTCTGCACATCGTCGATCTTGCTGTTATGGCTCCAACCCGGGTCGTCCTTGCCGTAAGTCAGCAAAGCCATCATCAGGAACAGGCACAAGGCGCCGATGGCGATCAATGCACCTTCCTTGAGCCGGTAGTGCAGTTGCTGGCGCCAGAGCGGAACGACTGTTTTGGGTGCTTCGGTGGTCTTCTTCAAAACGCTTCTTTTCCTGCGCCCGAGGCGCGTCCATCTATTGAATGACGATAAAAAACTGCCCAATCCAGGCAGGTAGAAAAGGTGAAAAGCTCAACTGGGACTACTTTTAACACTGTGCCACTGGTTTTATAAACACAGCCATAAACACTGTGCGCAGCGAAAAGCCCGTCACAACCCGGCATTGTACGGGTTTGTGCGCCCGACGCCATGTTTCAGACCCCAGCCTTGAGCATAGCCAATCGCACACGCAGTGCCTTGCAATTGGAGCATGCATTGCCTTTTGTGACAAAGGCTTATGAGCTGTATTTGATGAACGTAGCGAACCTGGCCGGATCGGGCTCACAGGAATGCTCGACAGCATCGACACGGCGACGCTTACGACCACGGGCGACACATCAAGTTGCAGCTCAATCCTCGCTGCACCAGACAACTGTGCAGGACAGCGGCGCCGTTTCGCGGCAAACTCTTTCGCGGGGCCTGCACGCCCCCTGACCGCCCTCCCCTTCTGCAAGCCTGGATGCCATGCTGACTTGGTTACAACGTAATTCCCTGACCTTTCCGCCACTGGAAAAAGCCATGCGCGAGCCGAACGGATTGCTCGCCGCCGGCGGCGATCTGTCCGCCGACCGCCTGATCCAGGCCTATCGCCATGGCTGCTTTCCCTGGTTCTCCGAAGGCCAACCCATTCTCTGGTGGTCGCCAGACCCTCGCACCGTGCTGTTTCCCGACGAACTGCACGTCTCGCGCAGTCTCGGCAAGCTGCTGCGCAAGCAACGCTATCAAGTGACTTTCGATCAGGATTTCGACGCCGTCATCCGCGCCTGCGCTGCCCCGCGTGACTACGCCGACGGCACCTGGATCACCGAGGCCATGCAGGATGCTTACGTAGAATTGCATCGGCGCGGTTTCGCTCATTCGGTTGAGGTCTGGGACGAGGGACAGCTGGTCGGCGGCCTGTACGGCCTGGCGATGGGCCAACTGTTTTTTGGCGAGTCGATGTTCAGCCGCGCTGACAATGCATCCAAATATGGCTTTGCCACGCTGGTCCAGCATTTGAAAGCCGCCGGGTTTGTGCTGATCGATTGCCAGATGCCGACCGATCACCTGCACAGCCTCGGTGCGCGATCCATTCCGCGGGGCGAATTCGCCGACTATCTGCAGCGCCATCTCGACCAACCGAATTCGGCGACCTGGGTTTGCTGAGCGACTTTTGCGCAGGTGGCTTACACTTAATCCACCAGCTTATCCCGAGGGTTGATTCATGACCGAGTTGGCGCGTTTGAAGTTTTATGCCACTCAGCCCCACTCTTGCAGTTATCTGCCCGAGGAGCAGGCCACGACGCTGTTTCTCGACCCGAGTCAGCCCATGGATGTGCACGTCTACGCAGACCTGTCGGAAATGGGCTTTCGTCGCAGCGGCGATCATCTGTACCGGCCGCATTGCCAGAATTGCAATGCGTGCGTGCCTGCGCGCATTCCCTCCGCACAATTCATCACCAATCGCCAGCAAAAGCGCATCTACAAACGCAACGCGGATTTGCAGGTGCAGCCGGTCAAACCGCACTTCAGCGAAGAATATTTCGACCTGTACCAGCGCTACATAGAACAGCGCCATGCCGACGGCGACATGTACCCGCCAAGCCGCGATCAGTTCTCGACGTTCCTGGTGCGTGACCTGCCCTTCTCGCGCTTCTACGAATTTCGACTCGACGGACGGTTGCTCGCAGTAGCAGTCACCGATCTGCTGCCTAACGGTTTGTCGGCGGTGTACACCTTCTACGAACCGAACGAAGAACGCCGCAGCCTCGGCCGTTACGCAATCCTCTGGCAAATCGCCGAGAGCCAGCGTCTGGGACTTGAGGCCGTGTACTTGGGTTACTGGATCAAGAACTGCAAAAAGATGAACTACAAGACGCAATATCGGCCCATCGAATTGCTGATCAATCAGCGCTGGGTCATCCTGAACTGAACCTGCGGCCTAAACCCCTTGGCGTAAACACCATTTTTCGGGCACAATGCACGCCGCTTTTGCCTGGCGCAGTTGCACCGGGCCATTCATTGGATACCGAGGGCTTTACTGCATGTCGAAAGAAGACAGCTTCGAAATGGAAGGCACTGTCGTCGACACCCTGCCCAACACCATGTTTCGTGTGGAGTTGGAAAATGGGCACGTCGTAACCGCGCATATTTCCGGCAAGATGCGCAAGAACTACATTCGTATTCTTACCGGTGACAAAGTGCGCGTCGAGCTGACGCCCTATGACTTGAGCAAAGGGCGGATCACTTACCGCGCTCGTTAATCAAGTCAATACAGAACGCCCGGGTAATGCCGGGCGTTTTTGTATCTGCGTTTTGAGGTTTTGGGCCTGGCGGTTTCGCGCTTACAGCATGCAAATCAAAAGATCGCAGCTTCCGGCAGCCCCTACGCTTGGATCGCTTGAATTCGATAGAGACGGGTTGACCTGCAGGCCGTCTTCGCGAGCAGGCTCGCTCCCACAGAAAAGCAAAAACAAAAGCAAGGCAGCGCAGCTGCCCGCGGCGAAGCCGCCCCACTCAACAATGAGCGCAAGCTCGAGTGCTTTTGATCTTGATCCACCGGCGACGTCGGAAGGCTGAGTGGAGGGATTGATCCGGGCGTGGGAGCGCAGCGACCGTCTGGCGCAGCCAGACACAGCGGAAGGAGGTGCAGCGAAGCAAACCGTAGCCGCTGCGCCCGGATCAGTCCCGGAGCGAAGGAACCCGAGCCTGCGAGGGCCGAACGCAGGAGCAAGCGTTTTGGGTTACCTTTTTGGCGTTTGAAAAAGGTGACTCGCCGTAAGGGCGAAACCGTAATAAGCCATCACCGCAGCAACGGATATACACCCAGAGCCCAAAAACACCGGACAACAAAAAGGCGCCCGAAGGCGCCTTTCCAATCCACATCAAGCCGTCAGGCCATTTCCGCAGTAGTTTCGAAGTCGAACGTCAACTCCCCGTCCTTGATGTCGATGTGCACCACACCGCCATGCTCGGCCAGTTCGCCAAACAGAATCTCCTCCGCCAGCGGACGCTTGATTTTGTCCTGGATCAGACGCGCCATCGGACGTGCGCCCATTGCCGAGTCATAACCACCCGCCGCCAGCCAACTACGCGCAGCATCAGTAACCTCAAGCAACACACGCTTGTCTTCCAGCTGCGCCTGAAGCTCGGTGAGGAACTTGTCCACCACACTTTTAATGACCTCATGGCTGAGGCGACCAAACTGGATAATGGTGTCCAGACGGTTACGGAATTCCGGCGTGAAGCTCTTCTTGATCACTTCCATCGCATCAGACGAGTGGTCCTGATGAGTGAAACCGATCGAAGCCCGCGCGGCCGTTTCGGCACCGGCGTTGGTAGTCATGATCACGATCACGTTGCGGAAATCCGCCTTGCGCCCGTTGTTGTCGGTCAGCGTGCCGTGGTCCATGACCTGCAACAGCAGGTTGAAGACTTCCGGATGCGCCTTCTCGATTTCATCAAGGAGCAATACGCAATGTGGCTGCTTGGTAATGGCTTCGGTCAAAAGACCGCCCTGATCGAAACCGACATAGCCAGGAGGCGCACCGATCAGACGCGATACGGTGTGCCGCTCCATGTACTCGGACATGTCGAAACGCACCAGTTCAATGCCCAAGGCCTTGGCCAGTTGTCGCGCGGCCTCGGTTTTACCGACACCGGTAGGCCCGGCAAACAGGAACGAACCGACCGGCTTGTCCGGCGATTTGAGCCCGGCGCGGGACAGTTTGATCGCAGTCGACAGCGAATCGATCGCCGCGTCCTGACCAAACACCGTCAGCTTCAGGTCACGCTCCAGGTTACGCAGCAACTCTTTGTCGGAACTGGTGACGTGCTTTGGCGGAATCCGTGCGATCTTCGCGACGATGTCCTCGACCTGCGGCACTTCGATACGCTTGACGCGCATCTCCACCGGTTGCAGACGCTGGTAAGCCCCCGCCTCGTCGATCACGTCGATGGCCTTGTCCGGCATGTGCCGGTCATTGATGTAGCGCGACGCCAGTTCGGCAGCGGCACGCAACGACTCATCGCTGTATTCGATATTGTGATGCTGCTCGAAACGTCCTTTCAGGCCACGCAGGATGCCAATGGTGTCTTCCACCGATGGCTCGACGACATCGACCTTCTGGAAGCGACGCGCCAAGGCACGATCCTTCTCGAAGATGCCGCGAAATTCCTGGAATGTGGTCGAACCGATGCAGCGAATGTCGCCAGACGACAGCAGCGGCTTGAGCAGGTTGGACGCATCCATCACGCCACCGGACGCAGCACCCGCACCGATGATGGTGTGGATCTCGTCGATGAACAGAATCGCCTGCGGACGTTTCTTCAGTTCATTGAGCAGAGCCTTGAAGCGTTTCTCGAAATCACCGCGATACTTGGTACCCGCGAGCAGAGCGCCGAGGTCGAGCGAATAAACAACCGCATTGGCCAGAAGATCCGGCACCTGATTGTCGACGATGCGCTTGGCCAGGCCTTCGGCAATCGCGGTTTTACCCACGCCTGCCTCACCCACCAGCAGCGGGTTGTTCTTGCGCCGGCGCGCGAGAATCTGCGCGACACGCTCGACCTCCGATTCACGGCCGACCAGCGGATCGATGCGACCCTGGCGTGCGAGTTCGTTGAGGTTGCTGGCATAAGCATCCAGAGGATTGCCTGAAGAAGAAGACTCACCGCCCTCGTCGTCCTGCATATCTTGTTCACCTTCAGAGTGATCGCCGTGCCCCGGTACTTTCGAAATGCCGTGGGCGATGTAGTTGACGACATCGATGCGCGCCACGCTCTGCTGTTTCAGCAGGAACACGGCCTGACTCTCTTGCTCACTGAAGATGGCGACCAGCACGTTGGCGCCGGTCACTTCGCGTTTGCCCGAGCTCTGTACGTGAAAAACAGCACGCTGCAGGACACGCTGGAAGCCCAGGGTTGGCTGGGTCTCGCGATCCTCGTCATGCACGGGGATCAATGGCGTGGTGGAGTCGATGAACTCCTGCAGATCATGCTTGAGTTTGTCGAGGTTTGCGCCGCAGGCACGCAAAACGGTGGCGGCAGCCTCATTATCCAATAGGGCCAGCAGGAGATGTTCGACGGTCATGAACTCATGACGCTTCGAACGAGCCTCCTTGAAGGCAAGATTGAGGGTGACTTCGAGCTCGCGGTTTAACATAGCTTCACCTCATACCCAAGTGGTCGGCGATTAACCGTCCTTCTCGATTTCACAGAGTAGCGGATGCTGGCTTTCCCTGGCGTACTGGTTGACCTGCATGGCCTTTGTCTCGGCGATGTCGCGGGTAAACACTCCACATACTGCCCGTCCTTCTGTATGGACGGCCAGCATGACCTTGGTCGCCAGCTCGCGATTCAGGTTAAAAAACACCTCGAGCACTTCGACGACGAAATCCATCGGTGTGTAGTCATCGTT